>JALWLW010000015.1 GCA_027081065.1 Campylobacteraceae bacterium | reverse complement strand
TTATTGTAGGACTTTTCTTATGGCTTTTCATGTTAGAGTCAGGCGTACATGCAACCATGGCAGGGGTCATTGCTGCTATGGCAATTCCATCACGCCCCAAATATACGCCCTCAACCCTAATTGATGATACAAGGAGTTTGCTAAATGAGTATGATAGTTATCCTATTAATGATGAGGGTGAACTTCATGAAAACCAAAAAGCAATTTTGCGAAACATCCAAGACCGTATTGATGCTGTGGGAACACCTGCTGCACGACTAGAACGAGGGCTTCATTTACCTGTGGCACTCATTGTTATTCCTCTTTTTGCTTTGGCAAATGCTGGGATTACTATTGATTTTTCTTCCATTGGAGAAGTTGTGCTTGAACCTGTCTCTTTGGGAATTATTGCAGGACTTATTGGAGGAAAAGTATTGGGAATTTTTGGTGTTTCATGGTTAGCCATTAAATTAAAATTGGCAAAACTTCCTAAAGAGAGTAGCATGAGTCAAATCTTTGGGGTAGCTTTTTTAGGAGGTATTGGGTTTACGATGTCTATTTTTGTAGCAGACTTAGCATTTATAGGTTCTGAGGAACTTATTTTTCAAGCAAAGGTAGGGATTTTATTGGCTTCACTTTTGGCTGGGTTCTTTGGTTATTTTTGGCTTCGTTTTATAGCTTCTAAAGGTTAATCCTCTAATCTCTACATACTTTCTCCACAAAGTTTTTATTATAATCACTTTCATGGAGATAGGCGATGAAAATATTATTACTAGAAGATGATAGAACATTACATGAGAGTTTAAAAGCTTACTTAGAATTTGAAGCATTTGAAGTGCAAAGTGCTTATCTGGCTGATGAAGCTTACAAATTAACTTATGAAAATAGTTTTGACTTATATATCTTTGATGTTAACTTGGGAGCTGATAATGGTTTTGAAGTCTTAGAGTCGTTGCGTGATTCAGGAGATAAAACTCCAACCATTTATATTACAGCCTTAACGGATATCTCTTCTATGACCCAAGGTTTTAATGCTGGAGCTGATGACTATATTAAAAAACCATTTGACCCAGAAGAGTTAGTATTAAGAATTAAAAGTCGGTACTTGTCTGATAATTTATTGCATTATAAAGAGATTACTTATAACCCCGTTTCAAGAGAAATTTATCAAAATAAAAAATATATTACATTGAGTAATATTATGTCTGGGTTATTTCATCTTTTTATTAATAATAAAAATAGAGTTGTCCCAACACATCTTTTGTTAGATGAACTACATTCAGCTAATTCAAATGCTTTACGAGTGAATATTACTAAATTAAAAGCTAAATTAAATCTTGACATTAAAAATGTTAAAGGTGTGGGGTATATGCTTGAAGAGTTATGAAAAAGAAGCTTTTTTAAAGAGTTTTTCACTCTTTTTCTTTGTCCAGTTCACTTTTTTAAGTTTAGTAATGTGGCAATATCATAAAAGTGTTAGTCATAAATATGAGATGAAGATTATGCATGAGATACGGCAATGTTCCTATACGCTAGATTGTGTAAAGTATGATATGAACTTTATTGAACATTTAAATGGTAGAGAGTTAAACACTCTTTATAGTTCAGATGAATATTATATGCTTTTTGCCATTACTTCAAGTAAAAATCACTATATTAAACTCTCTTTATCTAAGGAAAAATATAACATTGAGTATAACAAGATTTTTAATGAAAATCTCAAAATTTATCTCTTCTTTTTACTCATTGTATTACTAATATCTATATTTTTTGCAAGTTTTGCACTACGCCCTTTACGTGAAGCTTTGAGACTAAATGATGAACTAGTAAAAGATATGTTACATGATTTTAATACACCACTCTCTAGTTTAAAAATTAATTTTAAAATTTTAGAAAAAAAATTTGGTGTCGATGCAGCTATTATGAGAAGTAATGAGGCAATGCAAACAATTTCAGACTTACAGCTAAATCTCTCTTATTATTTAGCACATAGTCCTTTGTTAAAAGAGAAAATTGAGTTAAGTAGTTTTGTAAAAAGGCGTGTTGAGCATTACGAGATGATTTTTTCAGATATAAATTTTAGTGTAGATATAGCTAAAGTTTATGTTGATGTAAATCCTGAAGCTTTGATGCGTATAGTAGATAATTTACTCAGTAATGCATCAAAATATAATGTTAGAAATGGAACTGTTAAGGTCTACTTTATAGATAAGAGACTTATTATTGAAGACAGTGGTATAGGGATTAAAAAGCCTTTAAAAGTTTTTAATCGTTTTTATAAGGAGACAGAAAGAGGAATGGGCATAGGGCTTCATGTTGTACAAAAGTTATGTGAAGATTTAGGCATAGAGATAAAAGTAGAGAGTGAAGTAGGTGTTGGGAGTAAATTTATTTTAAAATTCTTAAAAAGTAATGTTTAGCTAATGTTAACGTAATGATTGGGTAATTCTTCTTTGTTAAACTCTTAACTATTAAAACAATAGAAAAGGATTTAAAATGCGAGAAAATAGAATGTTTAAAATTATTGGATTGTCAGTTATTACAGCAGGATTACTTGTTGGATGTGGAGATAGTGTAACAGCTACAAGTAATAGCCCCGTGGTTACTTCAAGCGATAAATTAGCAGGTTCCTTACTAAAAGGTCCAATTACAAATGCTACGGTTACAATTTATGATGCCAATGGAAAAGAAGTTGGACAAACAACTTCAATGAATGGAAAGTTCTTGTTACCAACGCTTACTTTAACTAGTGAGTATTATACGATAGAGAGTACAGGTGGAAGTTATGAAGATGAAGCAACAAAAACAACAGTTAATATTAGTGAAAATGATGGGTTGAAAACATTAGTCTCTAAAACAGAATTTGAAGAGATGTTAACTAAAAAAGAGTTTGTCTCTTTGACACCTGAGACTACTATTTTTGCTGAACTTACTAAAGAGAAAATAGATGCTGGAATGGATTTGGCAACAGCTAGTAGTGAATCAGAACAGTTAATTTATGATTTACTTATTAAAGACTCTTCACCTATGCCCATGCTTGAGGGGGATGTTTTTAGTAAAAGAGGTGACTTAACTCAAACACCATCTAAAATCTTAGAAGCATTTGCAAAGAACAGAGCCATTGCATTTTCAACATTTGTCAAAGAGTTAAATATTGCTCCCGAACGTGCTTTTGAGATTATGAGTAAAATCAAAGAAGATATCAAAGATGGAAAATCAGATGGTATTGATGTTGATGGAGATGGGACAGTTGATGTTGATGGAACACAAGAGTATGCTCTTGCACGAACTAAGCTTTTTAACAACACCACCAATAGACTTCGTAATGGTGAACTAAGTCCTGAAGAGACAGAAAACTTAAGACAAATGGGCTTTGATGTAGAGAGTATTCAAACTGATAGAGCTAATAAAGATGCAAATTTAAGTGCTGAAGTAAGTAAATATATGGCATCGACAACATTACCTACTTTGCATATTTTAGAGACAATGAGTGATGAAGATGGAGATAGCACTGATGCTAAAGAGACTTATACACTAACAGCCAATACCGAGGTTAATGTAACTATTGAAACACCTAATGGTTCATGGGTTACACCAATGTGGAGATACAACAATAAACAGCTTCCCTTGGTTATTCGTACTAATCGTGGAACTGCAATGACTTTAAAGCTAGACAATCAGCTTGATTCAGATTCAACAATTCATTGGCATGGATTTAAAATTCCAGCCATTATGGATGGGGGACCAGATGTTCCTGTGGCAAGTGGTACAACAAAAGATTATACTTTTACAATGAGTCAACCAGCCTCTTCTATGTGGTTTCACCCTCATCCCGATATGGAAACAGGTAAACAAGTCTACATGGGATTAGCTGGTGCTTTTCTTTTGGAAGATGAGATTTCTAAAAAATTAGAAGCTGACAAAAACCTTCCTTCTGGTGATAGAGATGTTGTGTTATTGGTTCAAGACAGACGTTTTGCACCTGAAGAAAATGGGGTAAGAAAACTTCAATATATGACTATGGGTATGGACAGTGATGGAATGTTAGGAGATAAAGTACTGGTCAACGGTTCAGTGATTCCAAAATATGAAGTAGATACAGCACAATACCGATTTAGACTTTATAATGTTTCAAATGCTAGAAATTATAAATTTGCATTTAATGATGGACGTAAATTTAAAGTGGTAGGTACTGATGGAGGACTATTAAATGAGCCTGTAGAGCTTGACTCAATTACTCTTGGGGCTGCTGAACGGGTTGAAATTGTTGTAGATTTTTCAAAAGACACTGTGGGAACTAAAGTTATGATGGTTAGCCAACCAACTGCTGGAGATATGATGAGTATGATGGGTGGTATGGATGGAATGGATGGCATGGGTGATGGAAACTCAGGTGAAATGGCTGGCATGAATGGTATGAATGATTCCTCAGAAATGGGAGGTATGAACGGTATGTCTGGTATGGGTGATGGAAACTCAAGTGGAATGGCTGGTATGAATGATTCCTCAGAAATGGGAGGTATGAATGGTATGTCAGGCATGGGTAGTATGTCAAATAATGGAATGGGAGGCATGATGGGTATGGCTGGTGCTGGTGAAGGTCTTGTTATTATGAGATTTGACGTTACAACAGCTGTAACTGATGATGTCACTTTATATGAAAAGTTACCAAGTAATGCAGAGATAGCTACAAGAATTGACCCTGCAACAGCTGTAAACAGTGATAAAAGTCGCCAATTTGTAATGATGATGGACATGGGTAACATGGGGAATATGGACGGAAATATGGGTTCTATGAATAACAGTAATAATAGTGGAGGTATGAATATGACTTTTGTTATTAATGGTAAAACTTTTGATATGAACCGTGTTGATGAATTTATTGGTGCAGGTAGTACAGAGATTTGGGAAATTAAAAATGCTTCGCCAATGGCACACCCTTTCCATGCACATGCTGTACAGTACCAAATTTTAAGTAGAAACGGTGTTCCTGCAACAGGCGTAGACCTTGGATGGAAAGATACCTTTTTGGTACAACCTGGTGAAAGCATTAAAATTATTGCAAAGTTTGATCCAGTATTAAGTGTAGGTGATTATATGTATCATTGTCACATTTTAGAGCATGAAGATGCTGGAATGATGGGTTACTTTAGAGTAGGTGAGAGTGGAAATGTAGGCTCTTCAAACTAATTAAGAAGAAGAGGTTTTCATTCCTCTTCGTCATTAAGTCCATCTAACCATTAAGTGGTTAAAATACGTCTTTAATATAGATTATAATTAAGGATTAAAATGTCAGCAGGTTTTTTTGCACTATTTGATGATATAGCAGTTTTAATGGACGACGTAGCAGCCATGAGTCAAGTTGCTACTAAAAAAACAGCAGGTATATTAGGTGATGATTTAGCCGTAAGTGCTGACAAAGCATCTGGTTTTACAGCTTCTCGTGAACTTCCCGTTTTGTGGGCTATTACCAAAGGTTCATTTCTCAATAAACTTATTATTTTACCTTTGGCTTTTTTGCTAAGTGCGTTTCTTCCGTGGATTATTATTCCTATTTTAATGGTAGGTGGGGTCTATTTAGCCTATGAAGGTGCTGAAAAAATTTATGAATATTTTGTACCTCATGAGAAAGCTGAAGCTAAACGAGAACTTAAAACACTTTCACAAGAAGAGATTTTAGCAGTAGAAAAAGAGAAAATAAAGTCAGCAATTTTAACTGATTTTATTTTATCGATTGAAATTGTAATTATTGCTTTAAGTACAGTAACACAAAGTACGCTTTTAGTACAAATTGCTGTGGTTACTTTTGTAGCATTTGTAGCAACTGTTGGCGTTTATGGGATTGTGGGACTGATTATTCGTATGGATGACTTAGGCTATAGACTCATAAGAGAAAGTGAAGAACATGATTCTAAAAGTTTAGAGAAAATAGGTAACATCTTAGTGGCTGCTTTACCTAAAGTTATTCGTTGGTTAACAGTTATTGGAACAATTGCTATGCTACTTGTTGCTGGAGGAATTTATGTTCATAACATTAGTACGTTACATGACTTTTTACATGTTTTACCAAGTCTATTAGCTGAACTGTTAGTTGGTTTTGTTGTGGGTGCTATTGCTCTATTAGTTGTTAATACTTTTAGACGATTATTTAGAAAATAGCAGTTACCTACTACTTATAAATAAAGCGTTTATTTGAAATTTTATCGCTTTATTTGTATTTATCTTTTTTCTCCACACACTTTACACACTAAAAACTCTATACTACTTCTATTAAACATACATAAGGATTGTAGTAATGAAAAAATTATTCAAATTAGCGTCTATTTTAACTTTAGGTCTATTTTTTGTAGCATGTGGTGGGAGTGAGTCATCAGAGGGCTTTACCAAAAGTGGTAAAGCAGGTTCTTTAGCAGTAACTTACTCTTCAGCTAAACCATTGGTTGTGGGTGACAATACTATTGATGTATCTATTACTAAAGATGGAAAAGCTCTAACAGGGGCTAAAGTGGAGTTTAAAGTATTTATGCCTGAAATGCCTGGTATGCCTTATATGGAAGATGTTAAAACTTTCTCAGCTTCTGGTGATAAATATTCAGGAAATGTAAATTTCTCAATGGGTGGGACATGGCAAGTTAAGATTTTCATTGAAAAAGATGGTAAAAAATATAAACACTCTTCTTCTGTAATTCTGTAATCTTCATAGGGTGCGTTTTAAACGCACCAAAAATTATCTAAAATATTTCAAAGGGGATGACCATGAGAAAAATAGGTACTATTTTACTGCTATCTCTCTCTCTTCAAGCACAAACAGTTCAAGAAACCATTGACTATAGTATTAAAAACAACTATCAACTGCAAATTTTAGAAGAGGAGTTAGCTATTGTTGATGAGCAAAAAAAGATTGAAGGTTTTTGGGCTGATCCTATGTTAACCATTGGAATAAATGACTTACAAAGTGACAAACCCTTTTCAAGAAATATTGAAGCGATGCAAAACCAATACGTCATGTACTCTCAAACCATTCCTCTTTCAAATAAGTTAGAAGTAGCCTCTGACATAGAAGAAGAGAAAAAAAGGGTTGTTACACAAAATGCAGAATCTTTAAAAGTAAGTATTGCTTTTGCTGTTAGAAAAGCATTTATAGAGGTGGCGTATGCTAGGAAAACTTTGAATATATTAGATGATTATATTGCATTTTTAAATACTCCGATGAATTTGCTAATTAATCTTTCAGCAGTTGAGCGTGATTCGGTAGACAAGTATATTAAAACACAACTGTTACAAAAAATATATCAGCTTCAACGTGAAAATGCTTTGCAACGCATAGAAGTAGCAAGAGAGAACATAGAGCTTATTGGAAATATGAAGATAGATGATTTTTCTGATGAGGTTGCTTTGAAGCACTATGAAGAGCAATCTTTAGATACATTACTTTTAGAGATTCAAGACAAAAACCCTCAACTTGAAATTGTAAGGGCATTAAAAGATGTGGCAAATAAAGGCATTGAGTTAGCCCAAGAGAAAGAACAAGCAGACATTACGGTAACAGGTGGATACTACCAACGTTTTGACCGTAATGACTATGTCTCTTTTGCTGTGGCGTACCCTTTGTTTACTCATGGGAAACAAGAGCGAGAAAAAGTACAAGCAATAAAACGTGCCAATATTCAAGATATTAGTTACAAACAAGTTAAGGTAAAACTTGAACAAGGGTTGAAAATCTCTTTACATGAACTCAAAGCCTTGCATCAAGAGTTGGCCATTTTAGAACAGAGTCGTATTAAAATTTTAAAGCTCATCGCCAATGCAAAGTCTGAATTGAGTACAGGTGGCTCATTGGTTCGCTACTATGAACTCTTTACACAAAAAGCAAATAATGCCCTTAGCATGAATGCGAAGCGTTTAGCCATTGCCCTTAGAGAAAACCAAATAAGCCAATTTTTAGGAGAGATATAATGAAAAATCTATTATTCATACCAAGTTTTTTAATGCTGTTTTTTTTGAACCTGTCACAAGCTACAACAGTTGAACAACTGTTTAATGTAAAAACCGTCAAAGTTAAAACTTTAAGTGTTGAAAAAAGTAGAACTTATAATGGTTATGTTCAAATAGCTGATGACCGAATCTATACTGTTTCGTTAACACAAGATGGTTTTATACGAGGTTTAACTGCTCCTAATATTTACGACAAAGTTCTTAAAGGTGAAAAGCTTTTTGAAATTTATTCTCCAGAAGTGTACAAAACACAAATTGAACTGCTTTCAGCTAAAAAAGTAAGTCGTTCTTTAGCTAAAAACATGGAGACTAAATTAAAACTTTATGATGTCTCACAACGTAATATTAACATGATAAAACGTGCGAATAAAGCTTTTAAATATTTACCGTTTTATTCTCCTTATGGAGGAATTGTTATTGAAAAATCTGTTACTGAAGGTTCTGCTGTAAAAAAAGGGATGGAGGTTTATAAATTAGCTGACCTCTCTACCGTGTGGGTAGTTGCTAAAGCTTACGAAGCTGATAGAGCTTATATTCATAAAGGCTCAAAAGTAAAAGTTACTCTAAATGGTGACAAAAAAGTTCGTGAAGCCACGGTTGATTTCATCTATCCTGTAGTGGATAAAGTTAACAAGACCATCGATTTTCGTATTAGCTTAGAGAATAAAGATGAGAAAATTCAGCCCAACTCGTACGCAACCATTAAGAGCATACAAACAATCATGACCAATTTAGTACTTCCAACCACAGCTGTGATAACTAAAGGAGACAAACATTTAGTTTTCATTCCTGGTGAGTATGAGGGTGAGTACAAAACAAAAGTTATTAAAGCAAAACGAATCTCAAGTACGCAGTTTCAAGTAGTCTCTGGACTGAAAGAAGGGGATGTGGTAGTTAATAATTCATTGTTCTTGATTGACTCTGATGTAGTGATTAATGGGGAAGAGTAGATTTAGACTCTCTTCTTCTTAAGATAAAAATCCTCACCATTCCATAGGGCTTCAACTTTTTTTAATACTCCATTTTCTAAACAAAAATCATTGACCATTGAGCTATTGTCAATGCCTTCTTGTTCAAATTTTTTTTGAATAGAACCAATAAAAGTCTCACGATAATAGAGCTCTAAGTTTTTATTTTCTTGATTATAAATAAGTTTTAGGGGGGTATCTTGGTCATGATTATGACAAAGCCGTCCTCTAATGTACTGCTCATTAGACTTTAGTAAATGCGTAAGGCTTAAACGTACAGCTAAGTAGTCGTGTGTTGTATCAGAGTCTACCTCATAGGATTTCTCGGTGTTAATGCTATTGTATTTATTTTCTTGCTTCATGGCTGTTGGAAGACCATTTAAATCCCAGTATCCACCTTCATAATTATCTGAAAATCCACCCATAGCCTCTACCTTTTTTTCTAAAATTTAGAAGGATTATACTATAAAAAAAGATAAAAAATGCTATAACCATAGAACGTTAATATTTAGGAGTTGAGATGGAGTATATCGTACTTTTTATAGAAGCACTGTTTGACCTTAGCAATGAAATGGCAATCTATATTTTGTTTGGGCTAATTTTTGCTGGAATTTTACATGAGCTAGTACCAGAGAGTTTAGTCACTAAACATTTAGGTAAAGAGAATGTTTGGTCAGTTATTAAGTCTACTGTTTTTGGTATTCCTTTGCCTATTTGTTCATGTGGGGTCATTCCTTTAGCAACGAGTATAAAAAAGTCAGGTGCTTCAAAAGGAGCAACACTCTCTTTTCTTATCTCTACACCCATTACAGGGGTAGACTCTATTATGGCTACCTATGGAATATTTGGTTGGATATTTACACTTTATCGTGCCATTACTTCTATGATAATTGCAATGGTAGCAGGAATATTAACTAATATTTTTGATAAAGAAGAGATAGGAGAAACCTCTGTGTCTACCCAAACCAAAGCAAAATTTTCTCTCAATAGCCCAAAAGCAACTTCTTTTGGTTTAGCACCACAAGCATCAAAAGAAGAGGAGGGGAGTTGTTGTTCTTCTGAAAATCGTTGTTGTGCGACGACGACAAAAGAAAATTTTGTGATTCGTGTTTTTAACTATGCTTTTGGCACATTGCTTAAAGAGATAGCTAAGCCACTTTTTTGGGGACTTATTATTGGAGCATTAATTACCGTGGCGATTCCTTCTAATCTCTCTGAAGTATTAGTGGAGTATGCATGGTTATCTTATTTAATCGTCATTCTTATTGCTGTTCCTATGTATGTTTGTGCCACAGCATCGCTTCCTATTGCAGCAGGACTAATGCTTTCGGGTGTTTCAGCAGGGGCTGCTTTTGTATTTCTTTCAGCAGGTCCAGCGACCAATACGGTGACCATTGGGGTGGTTAAAAAGATGTTGGGTACACGTTCTTTATATATTTATTTGGGTTCTATTATTGTGGGGAGTATTATTTTTGGTTTGGGGCTTGATTATTTGTTTTCAGCTTCAGATATTGACCCAAAATCTTTGGTTCATTTAGGGGAACATGTAGGTGTTTTAGCCATTGTTTCTAGCATTATTCTTTGGGCTTTTATTGCTTGGCATCTTTTAAACCCTTATTTTAGAAAAATGCAACTTAAGTAGCATTTTTTTCTCCTTCTTTTTGTTTATAATTCTTCTTAAGTTTAGTAACATAGACTAAACAATCATTAAATAAAAGAAGGATTTAAAATGAAAAAAATATTACTCTCAACTTTAGTCTCATCATTACTCTTTACCTCATTGGCAACAGCAGATGCTTCTAAAAATTTAAGCAGTAAAGAGGTGAGTATTCAGGCTACTAAAACAGCCACTAAGGAAGCAAAAGATAATCAGCTAGACTTAGTGAATGAAGCTTTAGAATCATTAGATTTATCAGCTAAAGCGATTAAACAGATTGATAATAAAAAAATAGATGAAGCCAAAAAAAGTGTTGAACAGGCTTTAGGAAAGTTAGAGTCTATTTTAGCATCTGAAAAAGTTCCAAAGCTTTTACCAATTAATAATCAAATGGTAGTTAAAAATTTTATAGGTACAGCCAAAGATGTTGAAAGGGTATTGGCTGAGGTACGAACCCTTTTAAATGTGGGTAAAGTGCAAGAAGCTGGTGAATTGTTGATTTCTCTTCAAAGTGAAATTGATGTAACGACAGTGAGTTTACCATTGGTTTCATATCCTGATGCACTTAAGTTAGCTTCTAAATATCTTATTGATAATCAACCAAGTAAAGCAAAAGGAGTATTAGCTATTGCTTTAAATACTTTTGTCAAAGAGCAACACATTATTCCTGTTCCTTTAATTAATGGTGTAGAGTTGGTTAATGTGGCATCAGAGATTGCTAAAGAAGACAAAGAACAAGCATTAAAACACTTAGCTTGGGCAAAAGATGAGCTTCATAAGGCAAAAGCTTTAGGGTATGTTAGTACAAGTAGTACAACATATAAACAATTAGATGAGTTAATTGAGAAAGTAGAAAAAGAGGTAAAAGGACCAAATAAAGCCGAAAAACTCTTTAAAGAACTTTCTACAAAACTAAAAGAGTTTAAAAGTAAAATTTTAGCAACAGAAGATAAGAATAAATAATTTGTGTTTGAATACTACCCTTGTAAGGGTAGTGTCCAAGACTTTATCAAATAATACTTTTTAAGCTTCTATCAATCTTTTTCTATCTATTCTTTTAAGTATTTAAAGGATAGAAAAATGAAAAAAATATTATTGACTGTATTTTGTTTAGTAAACTCAGTAGAAGCAACACTTCCTAAAAATTTTAATTATATAAAAAAAGAAATTCCAACTGTTGAATTAGATATACGGTATTATGAAGAAAGTAATTTTGTAGGTAAGCGTATTGATGGTTATTTAGCTCCTCAAGCTATTTTAACGAAACGAGCGACTATTGCTCTAACTCAAGTGCAAAAAGAGCTCAATGGTTTTAATTTAGGATTAAAGATTTTTGATGCTTATCGACCTCAAAAGGCAGTTGATCATTTTGTTCGTTGGAGTAAAGATTTAGATGATATAAAAATGAAAGCGATTTATTATCCTAATGTTCAAAAGCAACATTTATTTAGAGATGGATACATAGCTAAACGTTCAGGACATAGTAGAGGAAGTACTGTTGATTTAACAATTATTGATCTATTGACAAAAGAAGCGTTGGACATGGGTTCAGGTTTTGATTTTTTTGGAAAAAGTTCAGCTGTATATTTTAAAGATCTAAGCAGTATACAAAGAGCTAATCGAATGCTACTACATAATATTATGTTAAAACATGGGTTTAAATCTTATGCTGAGGAGTGGTGGCATTTTACGTTAAAAAATGAGTCTTATAAAAAGACTTATTTTAATTTTAACGTAGAGTAGAAAATTATTTTTTCTTGATTTCTTTATGAACAATGGTTGTTAAGCCAAGAAGCTTCCAACCTTGAAAACCTGAACGGTAGTAGTTTAATTTATTTTTAGGATAGTTATATTTTAAAATACCTTTCATAAAGTGTGCAGATTGTTCACACCAAACACCATTACAAAAAACAGCTAACTCTTTTACTTTTGAGAAGTTCCATGTACCATCAGGGTCAATGGTCATTCCCAAAAGTGTAAAAATTCTTTTTGCTTTTTCTTTAGTTGCATTTTGCATAATTGGAAAAGGAATATTAATCGCAGAAGGAATAGTCTCAAGCTCAAACCAACTTTTTAGACGTGCATCAATAATAACTCCTGTATGATTTTTAACTTGGTTTTGCATAAAATCTAAAATTTCTAACTCTTCAAAGTTATTGATTTCTGGATCAATCTTAGTAGGTTGAATACAAAATGGTGGACAAGGACGTGATGTTTTTGTGTAGTCATCAGTTAATCTATTACTAGTGTCTTGAATTCGTTCTACTTTAACTATTTTTCCGGAGTCAGTAGTATAGACATGTGAAAGATCCTTAGTGATTTTAACTGTTACATTAGCATTTTCAGCTAAAAGAAATGAGGCTAATAGTGGTAGAAGTAGTAGTTTTTTCATAAATTTTACCTTTTTCATAATAAGAGTCTTAAAAGATTTAGTTATTCTACTAAACTAAACCTTTTGATAGAGTATTGATTAGTTTGGAATACGTAGTTTTTGTCCAATATAAATACGGTCTGGTCTTGTTACTTCTGGATTTGCTCTATAGATTTTTTCATAAGCCATTACATTTCCATAAGCTCTTTTTGCAATTCTACCTAAGGTATCTCCTTTACGGACAACAATAATTCTCATTTCATTTTTACGAACATTTACTTCACTTTTTAATGATTGTGTGTAAGTAACTGTAGTATCTTTTTCAATACCTTCTTTTATAACAGAATTAATTTCATTTGAAAGTTGACTAAGTGTGTCTTCTCCGGAAACATCTTGTACATTTACTTTGTTATAGACATCAACTTGCTTTTCACTATTATCAATTTTTGTATTTTCACTAATATCCATACCTTCTAATTCTTTAATTAGATCTTCTGAAACAGAATCAACTTCTGAATCTGAGAGTTCATTCATAAGAGTAATATCTTGTTTTATAGCAGTTGAACTAGTTGACTTATTTACTTGATTCATTTGTTGCATTACAGCAGCAACAACAGCAGCTATCTCTTCAGGAGACATTTTCCCTTGTGTAGTAGTTACTGCATTATTGACTACTTTGGTTACGGTATCTTGAGTTGTTACAGCTGTTTTAGTTTCAGTGCTTTTAGGTTCAGAGACTTCTACTTTTTCTTGAACGACAACTTTAGGTTTAGGCATAGTTATTTGTTTTATTGGCTCTTCTTGTATAGCTTCTGCTGGTATAGATTCTTCCTCAATAATTTTCTCATGCTCCTCTTTTTGATCATTTTGTACATTTTGAGGTAATGTTGATTCAGCCGATACTTGTAAAGAACTATCAATCTCATCTGATTGTGAATTATTGATTGTTTTATATCCAAAGTACGCTGCAATACTTAAAGCTAAAATTACTAATAAAATAATAAGTTTACTTATTATTCCACTCTCTTCGTCTGAACCACCTATTTCTGCTCCCTCTGTTTCTTGTCGATAGTAGTCATTGTATTCATCTTGATTGTACTGATCTTTATTTAACATTTTTTCTCCTTTGTATGTTAGATATCTATTTAGGTATTATGGTATTGAGTCCTAAGATTTGCCAATATTGAATTCCACCTCTATAGTATAAAATTTTAGATTTTGGATAGCCTAATTTAATTAGGTTTTGCATTGCCCGTACTCCCTGTTGACACCATGGACCATTGTCAAAAACAAGTAAGGTGTGAGCATTCTCAAAGTTCCATGAATTTTTTTCTCTTTTTACACCAATGAGAGAAAATATTTTTTTTATATAAGTGTCATTGCCTTTAGAAGCTAAAATAGAAAAAGGGATATTGGTTGAGCCAGGAATAGTTCCTGCCTTATTCCATTTTGGCATTCGTGCGTCAAGCAGTACTCCTTTGTTATAAGCAACTTGATTTTTTAGAAAGTCAATGACATCTAGTTCACTTACTGTTTCAATACCTTTAATAGGTTGGAAAGGTTGAATTGAAAATGGTGGAGCAGGTCGAGAAGTTTTTGAGTATGAGTTAGTAAGTTTATGCTTAGTATCTTGAATTCTTTGAATACGTACAGGTTTACCATCAACATCAACATCAACATAAGGAAGACCCTCTGTGATGTTGACTTCAAGTGCATTGAGTGATGAGATAAATAATGAAGAAGCCAAAAGGCTACTAAGTAGGGTCTTTATTGGTATCATATTGAAGCTCCTATTCTTTTATACTAGCGTTATAATTTATTCTATCTTAATATTTCTTAGTAAAATATGAACTTCTGTTAATACTTTAAATTAGCTTTATTATTATTATGTTATTATATGTAATACATAAGAAAAGGTAATAATAGTATGAGGAAAACAATAGGTTTAGGTGTTGCTGGTAATTTTGCACACCATTTGGAACAAGCTGGAGAGTTGAAAGAGTTTGAAGATGTTGTAACAAAAGAAGACAATGCACCAAAGGGTATTTTCCCTTTTTATTTACCAAATTCCAAAACATTTTTAGGTCTCTATCCTATAGATGATAAAATACTTAAATTACCAGATTATGAAGCAAATACTCAAGTAGAACCTGAAGTGGCTATATTGTTTGAGATTATTTATGATAAAACCTTTAAAGTTGAAAAACTAATTGCTAAAAAATTTACAGCTTTTAATGATTGTACCATTAGAAAAGAAGGTGCAAAAAAAATTTCTGAAAAAAAATCTTGGTCTAGCTATTCAAAAGGTATGGCTAAAGAGTGGATAGAGATAGATAAGTTTGAAGAGGGTGGAATTATGGATAATTTTCATCTATGTTCTTTTGTAAAACGAGATGGGGTATTGTACGAGTATGGAGTTGATGCACCTCTTTTAGGCTATAGTTACTTTTATAAAAAATTAGAATTTTGGTTAATTGAAAAAATGAATGAACAAAAAGATTATGGTCCACTAGAAGATATTGCTCAGCATTTAAAGGATTGTGATTATCCTAAACAGGCGTTAATTTCTATTGGAGCTACAGCATATACTGAATTTGGTCAAAATTCTTATTTAAAGAGTAATGATGAGATATATGTAGTTGTTTATGACAGTAGAAGTTCATCAGCAGATATTGAACCTACTAATGATAAGATAATTTTATTTCAAAGAGTAGAAGATTAAAAATTTAATCTTGTGCTTTTCTACTACTAAACCAATCTTTAACATTTGAAAAAACAGCTTCAAATTTAGAAGTATGGGGTTTACTTTCTAGTCCAAATGTCTCTTGTAGTTTTCTTAAAAGTTCTCTTTGCTCATCCGTTAATTTTTTAGGATAAATAATTTTTATTTGAGCGACAAGTTGACCCTTTCCTCCACCATGTACATCAGGAATACCTTCATCTTTAAATGCAAATTGAGCTTTGTCTTTTGTTCCAACTTTGAGTTCAAGCTCTAATTCTCCATCAAGACAAGGAATAGTAATATTATCTCCTAAGACAGCTTGGGTAAAAAATACAGGTACTTCAATGTAAACATTGACCCCATCACGGATAAAATGTTCATCAGCTTCTACATTAAAAGTTAAATAGAGGTCACCTCTGTGTCCATTTTTATTTTCATTTCCATAGCCTTGTGCACGTAAACGATTTCCAGAATCAACCCCTGCTGGAATTTTTACAGTAACCGTATCTGGTTCATTATGATAACCTCTTCCTGAACATGAACTACATGAAGAAGAAACTTTTTGACCTTCACCTTGACATTTTGGACAAGGTTGTGTAAAAGACATAAAGCCTTGTTTCATCACTACTTGCCCTTGACCATTACAGTAGTCACAAGTCTCTAACTTTCCACCTTCAGCCCCTGTCCCATCACAATCATTACATGGAATTTTATATTTAATATCTATTTTTTTCTCACAACCAAAGACGGCTTCATTAAATTTTAGAGGAAGTTCAATTTCAAAATCTAAGTTATATTTTTGGCTAGGGTCACGTCGTTGTGCTCGGCCTCCACCGAAGCCTCCACCAAACATAGAGTTAAACATGTCCATAATGTCATCCATGTTTTGACCTCCACCAAAACCTCCACCCATTCCACGACCTTCAAGTCCTGCTTTACCATATTGATCATAGATAGCACGTTTTTTGTCATCTTTTAGGACTTCATAAGCTTCTGAAAGTGCTTTAAATTTCTCTTCTGCATCTTTGTCATCAGGATTACGATCTGGGTGATATTTCATGGCGAGTTTACGATATGATTTTTTTAGTTCAGAATCATTACAGTTTCTGCTTACTTCTAAAATTTCATAGTAGTCCATTTCTGTCATTAATTTCTCCATGTGATTAATTATAAATTATTGGGCGAATTCTATCATATTTTAGCTATAATCCCTAGTTAATATAATTATTTAAAATAGGAGCTATTTAATGGTGAGACATATTGTAATGTTCGACTTTCAAGAAGAAAATAAAAAAGAAAATTTAGAAAAAGCAAAAACAATGTTAGAAGCTTTACTCCAAAGTGTTCCTAGTCTTAAAAGCATGGAAGTTGGCATTAATTTTTCACAAGAAGAAAGGGCTATGGATTTGAGTCTTTATTCTACTTTTGAAGATCAATCAGCATTAGAAGCTTATGCCACTCATCCAGCTCACTTAGAAGTAGTAGCATTTATTAAGTCTGTGGCAATAGCATCTAAAGTTTCTGATTACGTTATTTAAATATGAAAAAGTATAAAATAGAAGCTTTTGAAAATCTTGTCTTAGCTTTTCAAGAACTTCCTAGTATTGGCAAAAAATCTGCCATTCGTATGGCATACAATATTGTCATGGAAAACAGTTTTTCTGGCATGAAACTAGCTCATGCTATTGAAGAGGGTGTGAATACTATTCAACGTTGTAAGCGATGCCATAATATGAGTGAAGATGAACTCTGTTTTATTTGTTCTGATGAATTTAGAGATACTTCAACACTTTGTATTGTGCAAAGTGCAAAAGATATTTTGACTATTGAAGAGAGTGGACAGTATAAGGGAATTTATTATATTGTAACACAACTTAGTGATTTAGATGAATACCATTTACGTGAGGCTGTTAGTGGAATTGAGGAAATTATTTTTGCGTTTCCTCCCTCTTTGGCAACTGATACGATGATACTTTATATAGAAGATAAATTAGCTAATAGTAATATAAATTTTACAAAAATTGCTCAAGGTGTTCCTACTGGTGTTGACCTTGATAATGTTGATGTACTATCACTCACGAGAGCCATGGAGTCTCGTGTAAAAATTTAGGAGAAATAGATGAAAAATATAATTTTAGCTATGAATGCTATAGTATTGATACTAACGTTAAGTATTGTAATTTTACCAAAGGTATGGATGATTTCAGTAATTGGAGGAGAAGAGGGCATAAAAGGTGTTGTTTTTCCAGTTATTTGGACGGTTTATGCTGTGAGTGTATTTTTGACTGCTGGTGTTACTTTTTCTTGGCTAGTTAAAATTAAAAATTAAGATGTTAAGAGTTGGGCAACATTTTTAGAACTTCCATGAGCTAAATACTTTTTTAGCTCATTGGCTTTTTGTATGAATTTATCTGTTTGCATCGTACGATATTCAGTTAAAAGGTTTTCAACAGTTACTTTTTCTTGTAAAAGTTCTTGATGTAAAGTACTATTGTTGTAGTGAGTTAAAATGATGTTGGCTAAACCAACTTGGCTAATTCCTAAGAGTTTAGTCCCTATGAAGAAGTCTATTTTTTTAGCGATATAAGCTAAGGTAAAAGGTGTTCCAATAAGTGCTGATTCAAGTGTAGCTGTACCTGAACAAATGAAAGCAAATTCAGATTTAGCTAAGGCTTCATGGGTATTTTTTATGATTTCAAATTCAGAGGTATTACCATAGAGATTTAAAATTTTTTCATCTGAAAATGTTTTAGGGACAATGAGTAAGGCTTTTTTATGAGAAAGTTTTTTTCTTACTTTTTTGAAAATGGGAAGAAGTCGATGAATCTCACTCTTTCTACTTCCTGGCATGAAAGCGATGTATTCTTTTGCAACTTGAGTATTAGTATCGATTTGAATTTCATCTAAAAGAGGGTGACCAATATATTGTGCTTTCCTTTGGTAATAGTTAACTTCAAATGGTAAAATTCCTAAAAGGTGGTCACAATATTTTTCAAGTTTAATGGCACGTTTTGGACGACTTGCCCATATTTGAGGTAAAATATAATAGATAATCTCTTTGTTTGGATAAGCTTTTTTTAGTTTTTTTGCTAGAGGTAAATTGAACCCTGAAGAATCCATGAGTAAAATTTTGTCAGCATCATATCCTAGTTCCACCATTTTATTAGCTACTTTAAAAAACCATCGTAACTTTTTGATGGCATCTACGACCCCCATAATTGCCATATCAGAGATATCATAAAGAGGTGTACCTAAGGATTTGTCAAAAATACCGAGTAATTCTACCTGTTTGGTATGTTTTAAAACTTCTTTTAAATGAAGATTAGAAGAGGGTTCAAGTGCTGAGACTAAAATTTTCATGGATTAACCAAATTTAAGACCAACCACAAAACCAGCTAATGCTCCTACTCCTGATTGGAAAGAAGTAATACGTTCTTTCACTGAAGCAACAAGAAAATCAAAATACTCTGCACCATTGTTAATACTCTCTTCTAAGACCTTCTCATTAATGGTAAAGATACCTTGTGATTCCATATAGAATGTAATGATTAATGCAAAACCAAGAATAAAAAGAACAAGCTTAAAACTTTTCTTTATAAAGAATCCAACAGCCATACCAATTAAAAAAGAACTCCCCATCTCTAAATAGGGAAGAGGCATATCCACACTTGTTGAGGAGTCTAATTGGTCTAAGGGAACATTTCGATAATAACTCTCTTGTCCCATTTTTTGCATACCACCACCATTTTGATGTGCTTGTCCTAGCTTTTCTAAGTATTGTTGTTCATTCATTGTTTTCCTTTTTTGTTTTTATTAGTAGTTATTACCTATAAGTTTGGAGCATAAATCAAAACGATTATGGGTCATAAGGTGCATTTTGGGATGTAGTTTTAAGATACTATCAAAAATTTCTTTTGATATATTAAATCCAACTTCTTGTTCTTTCTCAACACTATCCATAGCAGCTAAGTCCATCTCATCTATAATGTTTTTAGGTACAGTAATGCCTGGAACTTTATCTGAAATAAAATTAGCAGTTCTTGCACGTACTACAGGAAATTGACCTAATATTAATTCAGCATTTTTAGCTGTATCTCGAACACTTTCATGTTTACACTCTTCAAATATTTCAAGAAGATCTTTGGCATTTTCTAGATTATAAACAGGTTGGGTAATAATACCTCTAGCTCCATAATTAAGCTTTTTTAACATATTTTTTTTGAGTCGTCGCATGTCTTTAGCATAGGCATTGGAAACAGCAAAAGGGTAAATGGGTTTTGGCTTAGGACTTAATTCTTTATTCGAATAGTCAAAACCATTGTTAAGTCGGTAGATAATACTTAAAAGAAGAGTGGAGTCACGTTCTAAAACACCTTTTACTTCTGGTTGGTCAGAGAATTTTGCTGGGTCACCAGTAAGGGCTAAAACACAGCGTAAATCAAAGTCATTTGCACCTAAAAGCGTTGATTGTAAAGAGAGTTTATTTTTATCTCTCATACTCATTGTAGCAATGACAGGTTTATTAAAGGCTTGTTGTATTTGTATGGCTGAGAGTACGCCAGACATTTTAAGTTTAGCAAGAGGATTGTCTGTAACTGAAAACCCTGCTACTTTTTCTTGAAGATTGAGTTCTTTTATTTTTTCAATAGTTGGTTTAATTGATGAGCCATGTGGAGGTGTGATTTCAACAGTTATAAAAGGTTTATTGCTATGAAGTGTTTTACAAAATTTATCAAACATATATTTAATTTTAATCCTAATGAGTAATTATTTGTAAGTTTAGCTAAATTTCATGGTCATGGACTTTACTTTTGTTTGAAAGTTGTATAATATCAGGATTAGGATGATAAATTTCATCTTGTTTATGATGTATTATTGTTTTTCCATTTAACTCATCTAATACAGCCAAAAGCTTTCTTTCTGTTTCAAAAGAGAGGTTTCCTTTACTAATGTAAGCTAAAATTTTTTCGGCATACTCTTTTTTAACAATCATTTCATTATAACGTTCAGTTTTTTCTAATTCAATTTCATTTAATTGTTTTTTATATTTTAGAGCGATAAAAATTAATAGAAATAATAAAAATGCTGATACAATATAAGTAGCACTGTTCTTATTTTTGTTTTGAGAAATAGACTCAACATTTAAAATAGCTATTTTATGGTTTAGTTCATTATCTAGTTCTCTAAGTTTGATGGTGGTTTCATTCTCTTTATTACGAATATTAACATTTTCGAGTATGGTTAGTTCATCAAGTTTGCGTTGATTTTCTAAAGCAATGAGTGCTTCTTCGTGTTTATTATGTGCTTTATTATAGGCTAGTTCTTGACTAATTTGTTTATTTTCATAAGGTTGTTCAATAATTTTTTGTAAAGCCTCTTTAGGAGTTTCGCTACTAGAGAAGGCAGAAAAAACGATATATCCCAATAATGCTGAAATACTTACTAAAATCACTTCTCTCATATTGCCTCCTATTAAAATATAAAATAATTTAAAAAAATAATTTAAAACATTATACCATTGAATTTCTTTAAAACAATCAATCTAATATAAGATTTAATAATAGCGTATTAAGAATTAAAAGAAGTACTAAAAAATCACATTTACTTAATTTTTTTCTCTTATAGGGTAAATTGTTTTAAGATATAAGTTCTTTTAGGATTAAGTAACTAATTAAATATAATAGACTTCTTGCATAACTCACTAAATAGAGTTAAAACCTCTATCCCAATTAATCAAAGCACAAATAAGATTAAAGCGTAAGGCAAATCTTTTACGTCTATTTCTGTATTTTTTAGCTATGATGTGGTAACCTAAATTCATACAACTCCCTTGAAGAAGGATAAGTTAAAATATAAGAGTATGAAGTAAGGAAGAAACTGATGAAAAGATACAGTAAAGAGTTCAAAGATTCTACAAAAAAAATAGCAGAAGATTTAGATGTACATGAAAAGACATTATATGCATGGGTAAGAGCCTATAAAGAGGCGAATGGCATAGAAATTCCTAAACAAGGAAAAGGAAAAAAGAGTTCAATCGTTAAAGAATCACAAGCAGAAGAGTTAAAGCGATTACGTAAAGAGAATAAACTAATAAAGCAAGAGCGTGACATATTAAAAAAAGCAACAGCGTATTTCGCCAAGGAAATTTTGTGAAATACGCATGGATAGAAAAAAATCAAATAGATTTCTAAATATTGTTTTTCCTAAAAATAAACAAGAATTTAGAGAAGTTTTGAAATTTAGTTATTGTATTTTTCAGGGAGGAGAATTATTAGAAAAAGAAGGAGAAAGAGGATTAACATTTAGGGATTGTATCCTTTATGATGAAATTACAATTGTAGGAGAAAATGATTTGGAATTTAGAAGTTGTGCTCACAATAGATATTTTTTTCATCACATATTCCTAATTTTTAGGAATTATGCTCTTTGAAAATGAAATGAGAATGAAAAAGCTTAAATTTAAAGTGACGATAACGGTAATAATATTTTTTTATTGGGGTACATTATACTATTTCATTTTCATTTGATATTATTTAAAACTTCATTTATTTTATTTCTTATCTCTTGAGGAGTAATAGCTTCAATAATATGTTTATCTTGAATTTTATCTTTTCCTGAAAATAAAATATTTCCAAATTTTACTTTAGGGCAAACAGTATCAAATGCACTTGTGCCTTTACCTATAAGTACCAAAAAAGGTGTCTGTGTAGCAGCTACAATATGCATGGCTGAACTATCAATGGTTATTAATAAATCCAATGAACCGATAAGGTCTATAAATTCTGAAATATTTGTTTTTTTAGATAAATGTTGTACGTTTATATTTTCTTTATCTAAAAATTCGTGATATTTATTATTATTGATATTATCTTGTTTGTCTCCAATTAAAACAATATTATAATTATCATTCTTTATCTGTTCAAATAATTCTAAACTCAAACTTTTAGGATAAGTTCGTGTTCCTTTACTACTAGAGAAATCTTTTTCTATAATAAATTTGTTAATTCCTTTGTTTCTAAATATATCTTTAGAAGAAGATTTACAAACAGTAGTAAAAGTTGCATCAGGATACTCTTTTTTTTAAAGTTCAACTGCAGGAATAGTCATAATGCTATCACTTATAAAGTTTGGTAGTTTGATAATAATATTTATTTATTGTATCCGTTCTATAATTTTTGTGGTACTTTTTCCTTCAACAAACTCTACCAAACGAAGCTCATCTGCGATATCCTCTCCGACAACCTTTTTACCTTTATAGTTTCCACCTTTTACCAAGATGTGAGGTTGCACAGCTTTGATAAGTTCATAGGGCGTATCTTCATAAAATTTCACCACATAATCTACAGCTTTGAGTGATGCCAAGATATAGGCTCTGTCATCTTCTATGTTGATAGGACGGTTCTCGCCTTTAATTCTGCGTACACTTGCATCTGAGTTGAGTCCTACGATGAGTACATCACCATAGCTTTTTGCCTCTTCTAAATACTTCACATGTCCTACATGAAAGATGTCAAAACAGCCATTAGTAAAGACAATTTTATTACCACGATTTTTAAGCTCTTGGCTTAGTAGTGTTATCTCTTCGAGTGTTTTCATATGTGAATTAGAGGTTGATTTATTGAGACTGGATTCATACTCTATAATCTCATTGAGTGTGGCAGTAGCAGAACCTAGCTTGCCTACTACAACACCTGCTGAAAGGTTGGCAAATTTAACTGCTTCATCTATGCTATACCCAGAAGCCAAAGCAAAACCAAGTGAGGCAATGACCGTATCTCCTGCACCTGTTACATCAAATACCTCTCTTGCAACGGTAGGATGAGTACGGAGTCTGTCATCATAAATAGCAATTCCCTCTTCACTAAGTGTAATAAGTGAGGTCTCTAAATCACAATACTCTTTTAAGTGTTTAATCGCATCTAAAAGAGTAGCCTCATCAACAATATCTATTTTAGACGCTTCCATTGCTTCTTTTTTATTAGGGGTTAAGAGGGTTGCACCTTTGTATTTGCTGTAGTCTGTACCTTTTGGGTCTATTAGAACTTTTTTACCTTTTTCTTTTGCAATACCTATGAGTGATTGTGTGAGTTCTATAGTCAATACCCCTTTGCCATAATCAGAGAGTAAAAGAGTGTCATATTGTTCTATCATAACATCAAAAGGGTCTATCATTTGAGCTTGTATAGAAGGGTCTATATCCTCTGTACTCTCTTTATCATATCGGATAACCTGCTGACCAGAGGCAATAATACGGCTTTTTTTAGAGGTATTACGCCCCTCTTGTACAAATAAGTGTGCATCTGATACCTCTATCTTTTGCAAAAGCATTCTAAGCTCTTTAGCATTAGCATCATCTCCTACTACAGAGAGAACAGATACTTCTGCTCCAAGGGCTTTGAGATTGTGTATGACATTACCTGCACCACCCAGTACCGAGGTCTCTTTCTCTACTGCTACTACCTGTACAGGTGCTTCAGGGGAGATACGCTCACACTTGCCCCACAAATAGTGGTCTATCATCAAATCCCCAATGACCAAAATATGGGGCTTTTGCTCTTTGAGTCTTAACATTCTTTGACCTCTTCGTTATACATACGCTTAATTTCACTTATATATTCTCTGATACCCTCTTCAAGTTCCCACTCTGGTGCATAGTCTAAATACGCTTTAGAGGTAGCCAATTCAGCTTGTGTATGCATCTGATAGCCTGTAAAAGGGTTAGGAAAATACTCTGTATCATAATCTGTACCTAACTCTTTTTGTAAAATATCTGCTATCTCTTGAAATGAGCGAGGTTTACCTGTACCTACATTATAGACACCCGACTTTTTGGCACTACACGCTTTAATATTGGCTTGAATAACATCTTTTATATAGACAAAGTCACGCACTATCTTGTCGCTACCCTCAAAGAGTCTAGGGGCTTTACCTGCGAGTATCTGATGTCCAAACTGTATTACTGTAGAAGCAGTTTTGTCTTTAAAAAACTCTCTTGCACCATAGACATTGAAGTATTTTAGTCCTACAATGGTCATCTGTGGATTTTCATCCATATAACGGTAAGCTATCTTGTCCATTGCGTATTTAGAGAAACCATAAGGGTTCTCAGGAGACTCTTTTCCTACTGTTTGAGGAGAAGGTAAAGAGCCATACGTTGCAGCAGAAGAGGCATAGATGAGTGTGGCATTGTCTTTTTTTGCTTTTTCTAAAATGTAGTAAAAAGAGTTCACATTTGTCTGCATGATGATCTTTTGGTCATAGACTCTGGTGTCTGAAATGGCTGCTTCATGGAAGATGTAGTCAAAAACATAGGCATCGAGCAAGGCTAAATCTTCGCTAGAGGTAAGGTTACCACAAATCATATCGCCTTTGAAGCCTATAAGGTTTTTATAGTGTCCAAAGCTCTGTAAGTTACCATTGGAAAAGGTAGCTTCTGAACGAAAAATATCAAAAATCACTACCTTTGCTTGAGGAAAATGCTCTTGAAAATAGAATGCAAGGTTTGAGCCAATAAAACCTGCACCACCTGTAATGAGAATTGTTTTGTTATTGAAGTCTATATCGTTGTATTTCATGATGTTATTA
>JALWLW010000014.1 GCA_027081065.1 Campylobacteraceae bacterium | reverse complement strand
GTTACTCTTTTAATCAAAAAAATTATGCGTTTTTTTAGATGTTAGATTTAAAAGAGTTTGGAGTCAATGAAACCTTTTTGGCTCATACACCAAAGGAGACCCTGCAAGAGCATTCTGATTTGACATTAGAGTATTTAGAAAAAATTATTGCTGATAAAAAGCTAGATAGTGTGATAGATGATTTAACATTATCTATTGATGAAACAGATAAAGAGCTGATAAAAGAGATGTTTATATCGGCTATCTATCTGCATGATTTGGGTAAGAAAAACCCATATTTTCAAGCTCATAAAATGGATAATGATATGTTTGAGGAGTATAAAAATGCTTCGGGTAGCTCTGACCACTCTTATGGCTCTTCTTGTGAATATTTAAACTACTATAAAGCGATTATTGCTAAAATAGAGAGACGACCAAAGCGTGAGAAGTTGAAATTTATACTCTATAGTTTCTCCTACCATATAGCAAAACATCATGGTAAACTCTCTGTTTTTGAAGATTATTGTGAAGGGGAGCTATCGTTTCAGCATCTCAAAAAGTTTAAAATACCACCTTTTGAATTTTACATCTTAAACAGACTGCTTTTTTCTCTGCTTGTATCAAGTGACTATTATGCTACTACTGAATATATGGCTAATTTACCAACAGAAGATTTTGGATTAATTAATAAAGAGAAAAAGCAAAAACTCATAGAACTTTTTGAAAATGACAAGATTATAAAAGCTATTCGTGCCAATGAAGTTGATGGGATAAATATCTTGCGTTCGCAGATGTTTTTAGAAGCAGAAAAAAATCTAATGGATAATCTTGATAAACACATCTTTTACTTAGAAGCCCCAACAGGTAGTGGTAAAACGCTTACTTCTGTTAATTTGGCAATGAATTTGTTAAAAGAGAAATCAGAGATAGATAAGATTTTTTATATCTTCCCTTTTAACACTTTGGTAGAGCAGACAAGAGGGGTTTTTGAGGGGATATTTGGCGACCAATTAGATGTGGAGGTTATTAATGCTATTACACCTATTAAAGAGAAAACAGATAGTGAGCAAGAGAGAGAAGAGAGTAGGTATCAGAAATCGTATATGAATCGACTCTTTTTTCATAATGAGCTAATAATCTCAACACATATTGCTTTTTTTAATATCTTGTTTGGAACTTCAAAAGAGGACAACTTCCCTTTGTGGCAGTTGGCAAATTCGGTTATTATACTTGATGAGATACAGAGCTACGACAATAATTTATGGTCGTATATGACTAAGTTTTTTTCACACTATGCCAAAGCTCTAAATATCAAAATAATTATTATGTCTGCTACCTTACCAAAGCTTGATTTGCTTATAGAGCATAAAGATACGCTGTTTGTAGATTTGATAAACAATAGAGCTAAATATTTTGAAGATGATTATTTTAAAAATAGGGTCAAGATAGACTATTCACTTTTAGATAAAGAGATTGATTTTGATAGCTTGCAAGAGAAGCTATTAGAAGCGTCAAAAAACTACAACAAAATCCTCTTTGAGTTTATCAAAAAACAGAGTGCAAGAGAGTTTTATAAGATAATAAAAGAAGATTATGATTTTTCTGATTTTGAAATTTATGAACTAAGTGGTGATGACAATAAGGCTTATAGACAAAAGATTATCAACCAAACCAAAGAGGATATAAAAATCATTGTCATTGCTACCCAAGTGATAGAAGCAGGGGTAGACATAGATATGGATTTGGGCTTTAAAGACATCTCTACACTTGATAGTGAAGAGCAGTTTATGGGGCGTATTAACCGTTCATGTAAAAATCTACACCTTGACCCTAAAATCTACTTTTTTAATATGGATGATGAGAGTGGAATCTACAAAGGAGATAATAGAATAGAGTTTAATCTACGAGTAGACAAATACAGAGAGGTGTTAAAGAGTAAAAACTTCACCCCTTTTTATGGTGAGGTCTTAAATAGACTCAAAAAAAATGACCAAAACATAAAACAAGGGGTATTAGGTAACTTTGAAGCCTTTGAAGAGGATGTAAAAAAGCTTAACTATAGAGAGATTCAAGATAAAATGCAGTTGATAAAGTCTGAAAACTTTAGGCTCTACTTTCCTTTTGCTTTAGATATAAAAGGGTATGACTTTGAAGAGCTAAAAAATATAGATGAGTTTTTAAATGATGATGGTTGGCTTGATGGGCAAAAAGTTTGGGAGATTTATCAAGAGCTACATACTATTGAAGGCTATGCCAAAAAAGAGATACAACGATATAAACTTAATTCTTTGATGCAGTTTTTTACTTTTAATATTGTAAAGTATTCTCCTAAACAGCTGCTTCCTCACTATAGTGAAGAGTTTGGGGGATTTTACTATATTTCTGATTATGATGAGTTTATAGACGAGGATGGTAAGTTTGATAGAGAAGCGTACTTGGCTAAGGGCGAGAGCTTGTTTTTGTAGAAAAATATAAAGGATAATAACAAAATGACCCCAGCCAACCAAACCTATAAAATGTTCATAAAAGAGCTAAAAACCAAAATCCAAACAGCGCAAATAAGAGCTTCCATAAAGGTAAATGAAGAGCTCTTAAAGCTCTATTGGGAGATTGCTAAGATGATAGTTTTAAAACAGCAAGATGCCAAATGGGGTGATGGTATTATTGAGCAGATTGGTAGAGATTTAAAACAAGAGTTTCCAGATTTGAAAGGTTTTTCAAGAACCAATCTTTTGTATATGAAAAAGTGGTATCTCTATTGGAACAGTGAAAATATCCCACAAGTTGTGGGAGAAATTTTTAAAATCCCTTGGGGACATAATAGAGAGATTATTACTAAGGTTAAAAACCAAGATGAGGCACTTTTTTATGTTGGGAAAACCATTGAAAATGGGTGGTCAAGAGCTGTTTTGGTGCATCAGATAGAGAGTGGATTGCATAAGCGAAAGGAAAAGGCTGTTAATAATTTTAGCGAAAAGCTCCCTACCCCTCAGTCTGATTTAGCAAAGGCGACACTTAAAGACCCTTATGTGTTTGATTTTTTAAATCTTACTCAAAGACATAATGAAAGAGAATTAGAGAACGCATTGGTTGAGCAGATAAGCAACTTTTTGTTAGAGCTTGGTAGTGGTTTTGCATTTATTGGTCGGCAGTATCGGCTTGAGATTAATGGAGATGAGTTTTTTATTGATTTGCTTTTTTATCATGTTAAGCTGAAATGTTATGTAGTGGTAGAGCTTAAAACGGTAAAATTCAAACCGGAATTTACAGGACAGTTAAACTTTTATGTCTCTGCTGTAAATGGGGAGTTAAAAGAGGAGAATGATAATCCTACTATTGGCATACTGATTTGCAAGTCCAAAAATAAAACAGTGGTTGAGTATGCGTTAAATAGCATAGAAAATCCTATTGGTGTGAGTGAGTATCGGTTAACGACAAAACTACCAAAGAGCTTTAAATCGACTTTGCCGAGTATAGAGGAGATAGAGGCCAGTTTGGGAGATGGAGTTTGAACCAAATCACCGGAACCCTCATCAACTACTACTTCCACTGCAAAACCCAGTGTTGGCTTCACGCAAACCGCATAAACCTCGAAGACAACTCCGAAGATGTGCGTATCGGTAAAGTACTTCATGAGATCAATGAACAGGAGAGCAAAAATGCGGAGATTTCCATTGACAATGTCAAGATAGACAAACTCACAAAAGAGTATCTGGTTGAGGTCAAAAAGAGCGACAGCGACATAGAAGCGGTGAAGTGGCAGGTGCTTTTGTATCTCTATAAACTGAAGCATAAGGGGATTGAGAGAAAAGGAAAAATAGAGTTTATCGAAAAGAACAGACAAAAGCGCAAAATCCACTATGTGGAGTTAGATGAAGAGAATGAACAAAAACTGTTGCAGATTTTAAAGGAGATCGAAATGCTTATCGAAAATTCGGCACCACCGGAGCCGATTTTAGATAGGAAGTGTAAAAAATGCGCTTATTACGAATATTGCTTCATTTAGGCTATAATATTAAAAAACTATAAAATTTATCTTTTTGGCGTGATTTGGCATGAAAGGAAAGTCTTGAATCGGTATGAAAAAGTTATTATAGAGAGTTTTGAAAAAAATTCCGATCAGAGTATTTCTGAACTTTTTGACAATACAAATATCCCAAAAAGAACACTCAATCGTTATATTGACAGGTTAATTGCCAAAGGTGAGATAGAACCAATAGGTAAGGGAAGAGGGCGATACTATCGACGCATTTTAAAACCCGGACTCAATACAATCGCTGTACTTAAAAACGGTGAACTGGCAGGTTTTTTAGGCTATGAAGAGGGGCGTTACCTTTTTGAGTATGAGCAGCGTTATAAGGGAAAAGATTTAGATGGCTTGCCAAAAAATGAGGTTTTGACTTCAGCGACTCTGTTTGCTGTTTTTGAAAATCTCATTCCTGAGAGTGACAGGCGAAATGCTTATCTTGTCGATGGAAAAAATTTGGCAGAGATACTTTTAGAGCTTCAAAACAGTCATGGTGATTTTGATTTTATAGCGGCTGACAAACTGCATGTGTACAAACATGACTGTACAAACCGACCAAACTGGCTTTTGGTTAAAGAGAAGATTTTGCAAGAGCAGGCGTTTGTCAATATTTTGGATTTTGAGATATGTATTGAAAAAGAGATATTGGAAGAGAAAGGAAAACACTCTTCGCTTAGCGGTTATCAAAATAAGATAGATGTACATGTAGATTTTGAAAAAGAGAGTATCGAACAGAGTTCAAATGCCCTTTATTTGTTAAAACCTTACAATATCGAAAATGCAATATATGACTTTAAAGATAAAAATCAAAACTATTTGCCGTATTTGGGATTAAATGAACATCTGTTTATGAGTTTTGCGAAAAATGCTTATGGGTTTGATGTACCCTGGTCCGCGGTGCTTATTGGGGAGAGAGATTTTCACTATTTGGTTAAGCGCTATGACAGATTTGACGGCTATAAATATGAACAGCGGGATTTTGCACAGATTATGAATATGAAAAGTGATCAAAAGTACTTTGCAACGAGTGAGAGGCTTTTTGATGCCATTGGGGAGTTGGTAAAATCTAAAGAAGAGAAGATGAGATTTTTAGAATTTTATCTCTTCTCTTTTGTGATTGAACATGCCGATTTGCATCTGAAAAATATATCTGTTATCAATATTGGCAAAGGAAACCAGAGACTCTCACCGCTTTATGATCTCATATCTAACGGCATTTATAGAGGTGACAGTGATGAGCTTGGATTGCCTTTGGACGGTAAAAAACATCATATCTCTTTAGAGGCATTTTATAGCTTGGCGGCACGCATTGGCATTAGCAAACTTCACACTAAAAAAATTGCGAAAAATATTATGGGTATTTTTATAGAAGAGTTTCCATATTGTATTGAGAAGTGCTCTAAAATAGAACTGTTTGACAATCTAAAAATGTATAAAGACAGATACCACACAAGCACTTTCTCTGCAGAACTGCAGAAGTTTTACGACAGACGGATAAACCGCTTAAAACAGCGAGGATTTTTAAAAGAGTTGGGATTATAAATGGCAAAAGAGCATACCAGATACGTATTTTCAATAGGCACGCTGAGTCGCAAAGACAATTCTATTGCATTTAAAAATGAAAAAGGAAATTTTTATCTTCCAATAGAAGACACAAAAGAGCTTTATTGCATGAATGAAGTGAGTCTCAACACGAAGTTTTTGGACTTCATCTCCAAAGCGGGCATCGTGATGCACTTTTTCAACTATCACGGAAATTACAGCGGGTCGTACTATCCCAAAGATCAGCTCATTAGCGGAGATTTGACGATTAAGCAGAGTTATGCCTATATTGAAAATCGTTTGGTCATCGCTAAAGCCATTGTGCAGGGGATAGCGGACAATATTTATGAATTGCTCTACCACTACTATCGTCACGATAAAAAAGAGCTCAAGCCTTATTTGGACTGGCTTAAAAAAGATGTTGCGACTTTTTTGGCAAAAGAGGTTGACATCAAGCAGATACTGTTCATAGAAGGGCAGATTTGGAGCCGATTTTATGATAGTTTCAAATATTTTTTGCCAGAAGATTTTATCATGAATAAAAGAGTAAAACGCCCGCCTGACAATCCTATAAATGCGCTTATCTCTTTTGGCAATACGCTTTTATATACCAAAACCATTTCCGCGATCTATCGAACGCATCTAAACCAGTCCATTAGCTTTTTACACAGCCCCAGAGAAGGGCGGTTTAGTTTGAGTCTGGATTTGAGTGAAGTTTTTAAACCCGTTGTGGTTTTTAGGACAATTTTTTACTGTATTAACAACAAAAAACTTCAGGTTACAAAGCATTTTGACAAAAGCGTCAACTACGCGCTGCTCAACGAAAGCGGCAAAAAGATTTTTATAGAAGCGTTTGAAAACAGGATCAACGAGACATTTATGCATCCGAAACTCAAACGAAAAACCACCTATAAAAGCGCCATTCGCTATGACGGATATAAGCTGATAAAGTATTTAGTCGAAGATGTGCCGTTCAAACCTTTTTCGATGAAGGAGAAGTGTTGAGCAAGAAAAACTATAATTACAATTACGCTTTTGTTCTTTACGACATAGCCGATCGTGAAAGCGACGCTGGTAAAAACAGAGTCGCCAAAGTTTTTAAATGTTGCAAAAAGTACTTTAAACATCATCAAAAAAGCGTTTTTAGAGGTAATATCACTCCTGCAAATTTGATAAAATTTAAACATGAGATCGAAAAGATCATTGACAAAAAGATCGATTTCGTCTCGATCGTCAAACTTCAAAGTAAAGCCGTATTTGACGAAGAGACGCTTGGCAATAGCGATACCGCAGGCAGCGAATCGCTTTTTATCTAAAATTTCCAACCGCAAAACTTGCAAAAAACTGCTAAACTCTGCTACAATAGGGTGTTATATGCGATCTTTAACTTATCATTGTTTTGATCTAAAACGGTTGGAAAAAAGTTAAAGTATTGCCGATATTTCGGAGATCAAAGGCATAAAAATCATTGTAAAAGCCCAAAATCTTCTTGATCGAACCGACACATGAGATGTATTGAAATTTAAGGTT
>JALWLW010000013.1 GCA_027081065.1 Campylobacteraceae bacterium | reverse complement strand
TCTAAAAACTTTGTTGTTACAACTGCTACTAAAACACCTTTAATGATTCAAGGGAAATACCATGACTACATGAGAATGGGTGTGCGTCTACCTTTTTTAATGACCATAGACAATATGACGATGGTTATGGTTCCCATGCGTGATAAAGATGGGAAACTTATACTTGCTAATGCGACGCTAAAAACAGACAATGTTCACAAAGGGTACCTAACCTATACACAACGAAATATATTGACACAGGCATTTAAGTTTTTACATCTTCCTTATGGCTGGGGTGGTATGTATGGAGAGCAAGATTGTTCTAAATTTTTACAAGAAGTTTATGCTACCACAGGCATACAACTACCTAGAAACTCAACCTCTCAAAGTGAAGTTGGAAATAACAAAATAGAGTTAGAAGGATTAGCTAAAAAGTCAAAACACCATAAAGTAACAAGCTTAGCTCTAGCTGGAATCTCAATTCTTCATCTAAAGGGGCATATCGTTCTCTATTTGGGTGAGTATAAGGGTGAGCCATATATTATTCATACTGTTTGGGGTGCATCTTCTAAACATTTTGCATTAGGAAGAACAGCAGTTACCTCATTAAACTTCAATGACTATTTAAATAAAATAGACAGAGTTACAAATATCACTTTAGAGTAGATACAAAGAGAATAGAGGCATGAATATTATCAGCTGAAACATCTCTACTCTTCATAGAGTACTCTAAATTTTCACCCACTATTTTGCTTCCATTAAAATCTAAAGTAAAATCTGCTGTACTTTTTACCAATTTATCTTTTAATTTATAGTAAATATTCTCTGTAGTGAAGAGTAGACCCTCTTTAGATTTTAGAGTTACATTGTTATCCATATAAACCGAGTTATCTTTATAACTGACCTTATCGGCTAATATAATATTTCCATCTTCATCATTAAGATTAATATGTTTTAAATCAAAATGAGTTGTATATTTTATAGCCTCTTGTGCTAATATTCTTTTACCTAAGGTATCTTCTTTAAATTCAGAAAGAGAAAAGTTTTGAAAAAGTATCTCTCTATCTCCTTTAGAGGTAATTGCTGATTGTGATGGTGGATTAATACCAATGATACTAAGAACCAAAATAACCAATACTAAAATTAATAGATATTCAATTCTTAAGACCATAGTGCTAAATAGTCTTCCTCTAAACCTTCTGAGCTAATAAGCTCTTCTATCATTTCACGAACTGCAGCATCACCACCGTTACGTGTCAAAATTACATCTGCATCTTTTTTTACATGAAATGAAGCATTTTTAGGAACATATGAACGTTTTGATGCTTTTAACATGGTTTTATCATTTAAGTCATCTCCCATAGAAGCTACATTTTCCATGGTTAAGTTTAATGAATGTAGTATCTCTACAAGCACTTCTTGTTTATTATGCACACCTTGATAATAGTGCTTGATCCCTAGTTCACTAGCACGTCGTGCTACGATAGCAGACTCTCTACCTGTAATAATAGCTACTTGCTTACCAAGACGTATCCAAGAGGCAATGGCTAGACCATCTTTAACACAAAAAGATTTTAACTCATCTCCACTTTGTGTATAGGTAATTTTACCATCCGTTAAAGTACCATCAACATCTAAAACTATCAGTTCTATCATAGAACACCTTTAGTACTAGGAATTCCAGCATTTTCATTAATAGTCACTCCTCGACGCAATGCAACAGCTAGAGCTTTAAATGCAGCTTCTATTCTATGGTGCTTGTTTGTTCCCCTATTACATATGAGGTGAACTGTCATCGAGGCATTAAAGGTAAAAGCTCTAAAAAACTCTTCTACGAGTTCCACATCAAAGTTCCCTACTTTTCCCTCCATAGGCATCTCAAAAACTAAAAATGGTCTGTTTGAAATATCTAAATCACATGTTACAGCTGCTTCATCCATAACCACAGTGGCATTACCATAACGTTCTATATTTTTAATAGGATAAAGTGCTTTGTTTAGTGCTTGTCCAAGTACTATGGCAACATCTTCCACCGAGTGGTGATCATCTATATGTGTGTCACCTTTACAAGTAACTTCTAAATCCATATGAGAGTGCTTACTTAAAGCCTCTAGCATATGGTCAAGAAAACCAACTCCTGTATCTATTTTTGATTTTCCTGAACCATAAAGTTCAAGTTTTACAGAAATTTGAGTCTCTCTGGTCTCTCGTGAGAGTTCTATCATATTATATATCCTTATTTACTATCTTCTTACAAGGAATGCCCCATTTAAGCCATATCTGTTCATAAACTCTTTGGCTTCTCTCTCATTTGAGAAACCTTCAATTTGTACACGATATATTGGTTTATTATCTTTAACATTCTCTTTAATATCAACATTATATTTACTTGTGAGTAAACTATACCTTTTAGCATACACTTTTGCACCTGCATATTTTCTGAAAGCACCCACTTGTATAGAGTTTTTAGCCATTAAATTACTGTTTTCTTTTCTTGTTGAATGCTTTTCTACTTCAGCATAAAGACTTTTATAACTATTTTCATTATTACTGATATCTTCACGGTATGATGCATCTACTAAATAATTATTTTTATCTTCATTATAAACTTCTTCTATTTCTGCATCAGTTAAATATGGGTTTTTATACTCTTCTCGTTTTACTTCATGTGGAGCATATGCCTCCATGGTGCTTTCTGCATAATCATAACCATATACTGTAGTTGAAACATTAGAAGCAGTAGCTACTTTTGTTGTAGGTTTTTTAGCTATATTTGCATAACAATCAACACAATCTTCTCTTTTACTTTTCTTTAAACTTTTCCATTTGGATATTTTTTCTTGTTTAACTTTCAAGTTGTTAACCTGTGATACAACCGACTTATTTACATTAGTATTTGTTACTTCTAAACTTTTTGAAGCACAACCACTCATAGCAATAGCACCAACTGTTGTTATTATTAATAATTTATTATTTATTTTATTTTTCATAATTTACCTTCTTATATATTTTGTATTATTTCATCTCATATTTGCTGCATAACGTGCATTAAACATTTGAATTTTTGATTTTGGTATATTTATTCTATATCCACGAACATAAGGTGCATGTCCATTTTTAAGATGTGCATTAATCTTTTCTAAATAGTATTTATTCATATTTAAAATAGAAGCTAAGCTTGATAAACTTTCACCAGAACGAACCTGTACTGGTACTATTTTATCATCAGGGAGAGTTGAGAGCATATTTCCTAATCTATCATTATCAGTAAAAAGATAATTTTCACCAATCATTGCCATTAACAAAATCTTTTGAATATAATTTCTTGTCTCTTCTTTTATAAAGTTATTTTGTGGGCTAATTAATCGACCTAAATCTTTACTACCTGCTTTTAATATTGATTTATTAACACAACCATTGCCACAGTTGTAAGCCATGGCTGTAAGATACCACTTATCTAGGTTACTATTCATTTTATAAAGATATTTTATAGCTGCATCAGTTGAGCGTATAGGATCAAATCTTTCATCTAAGTTTTTACTTATTTTTAAATGTTGCTCTCTACCTGTAACTTCAACAAATTGCCATAGACCACCTGCTCCAGTACGGGAAGTTGCTTCTGGTTTAAATGCAGACTCAACCATAGAGAGGTAGAGGAAAAGGGGTGAAATATCTCGTTCATACATCATCTCTCTTAGAGTTGGAACAATTAAACCACCACGTTTTATAGCATTGATATAGCGTTTTCTAAAATTATGTTGATTTTTTTGTACAAAATGCTGGAATTCTGGATTATCAATAAAACTCTCTTCAATATCAAACTCAGTTAAAATATAATTATAACTAGGGAAATCACTCCTTATGTTAGAATATAAAAACGTACTGATAAAAATAGATAATATTAAAATTTTATTAAACATTAAATTTAAGCCTTATTATTTATATTTTTATAATTATATAATTTTAAACTTAAATAATAGTTCAAATTAAAAATTATAGTTAATAAAATATTAAGCTTATAATTTATTTTATTTTAGTAAATAACCTTTTAGCATTATCAGTAGTCATTGACTCTAATCTATCTTGTTCTATAGCAGAAAGTTCTACCATTTTAGAAGCTATATGTTTAGTGTAAGAGGGTTCATTCCGTTTTCCACGGTAAGGATGTGGAGTTAAGTAGGGAGCATCTGTTTCTATGATAAGTTTATCATTGGGGATTTTAGGATAAACGTTTATAAGCTTTTTGGCATTTTTAAAAGTTAAGACACCACCTATTCCATAGTAAAAATTTTTTGATGAAAGTTTAAGTAAAGATTCATCAGCATTATAACAATGTAGTACACCACCTTCTACACCTGCATAGTTCTCTAAAAGTTCTAGACAATCAGCTGATGATTCACGAATATGGACAATAAGTGGTAATTTTAGCTCTTTTGCCCAAAGAATTTGGTCTATAAAAACCTCTTTTTGCAATTTCTTTTCTATTTCAATTGCTTCCTCAGACTCTGGAAGACGAAAATAATCTAAACCACACTCACCTATGGCTACACATTTTACATGTGAAACATATTTTTCAAGATAGTTTCTATCATAGTTTTTAACATCATAAGGGTGAACACCCACTGAAAAATATACTTCATCATACTTTTCAGCAAGTTCTACTGCTCGCACTAATGTTTTTGGATCAGCTCCAGGGATAATAAACTTTTCAACTCCCTGCTCTTTTGCTCTCTCTATTACTGCATCTATGTCATCGTTATATCGTTCATCATCTAAGTGACAATGGCTATCTATTATCATTATATATACCTTGAATTACATTTAAAAACATAATTCTAGCACAATTTTAGTTTATTAATTTTAGTTCATCCGATATTCTTTTTTCAAAAGTTAACTTTTTACTTTTTACTTCTGAATTGTTATCTACTTCTGTTGCAAGTTCTTCTACATATTTACTACTATCTTCTACTGAAGAATTATCTATGATCTTTTTCATAGCAGCTGATATACTTATATTGTCTCTCTGCTCAGTCACTTTATCTACTTCAATATCATATAACTTAGCCATTAAGTCATTATCTGATGCATTGGTATGGCTAACACCCATAACAATGGTAGAGTGGCGACTTTTTGTATTATTGTAATAAAGATACGAATAATAACTCCCTATAACCAATAAACTAAAAAGAGAGAAGTTTATAAACCACACTCTCACTGAAGTCTCCCCACTATCATACGTATTAATACGTGCATTTTTTGTTGCATTTATATACTCATCATTCCTATTAAACATTCCAAACCTTGTATTTTTCTTTGTAAAAAATATTAACATTAAAGTTGGTCTTAAATATGAAATTTACTATAAATACCTCAATTTAACACCTATCTCTCTATTTATTTATTCTTTTTTACTATAATTCTGCTCAAAATTAACAAAAGGACATTCTTGTCAATATTTAAAGTTTTACTTACCTTACTATTTCTATTACTAGCAACTCTTATTGGTTACACTTTATTTAAAAATAATCAATATCAAGAAGAGAAACAACCCAGAGTAATACATATTGAGCAGATGACACTTCCTGCAGCAACTAAGAGTGAAAATGAAAAAACTATATTATCGCATTTAAAACAATATATAGATAAAAACAGACAATACAACGATTCTATTCAAACCAATGAAGATAAAATATTGAAAGAGTTGAAAATGTTTGCTTCTAAAAATATATCTCAAGATGATATTGTTAAAAGTATACAACATGAAGGTTCTTTAATAAAAAAAGAGATTGAGATATTAAGTGCCAATATCGATAAAAAAATTGAAAATGAAGTCAAAATATTAAAAAAAGATATCGATAAAAACACCAATCGAATTAATAAAAAAATAGCATTAAGTAATCAAAAAACTATTAAAAAAATAAATAAAAAAATAGTAGCAACAAACAAAAACACTTTAGATAAAATTGAAAAATCTATAAATACTAATAGTGAAAGTTATATTATATCAGCTGCATATGAACTAGATGAAAATGAAAAAAGTTTAGGCTATGGTGAGATAGAGACTGTTGCTGCTTCAGCCGTCTATAAAATAGATGAGGAATCACCAATAAAAGCTCCTATAGATGTTTCAAATGAAACTACAGATGATAAGTTAGAAAAATTAAACTTTGTTCAAACACTAGGTGTTATAAATGTCTCCGAACCATATTTATCAACTGATGAAGTGATGTAGTATCACTTCTCATAAACAGTCAATCCCAAATTTTTCCAACTGCTAAAGCCTCCTCTATAATAAAAAATTTTATCTGAAGGATAAGAAAGTTTTAAAAGACTTTTTATCGCTTCAAATGCTTTATTATCTGTGACACCATCATCAAAAATTAATAAATCGTGAACATCTTTACTATTAATCCCTAATATCATAACTACATCTTTAAAGTACTTACTATTAACTTTTAACATATGTACAGGAAGATTAAGTGCACCAGGAATAGTACCTCTATTATAATCCTTGTTCTCTCTGACATCAAGTATTAGACTATCTGTATTCTTATTTAAATTTTTAATAAAATCTAATGTCTCTAATTCACCAACAGTTTTTACACCATCAATATTCATAGGAACAATACAGTGTGGAGGACAACTTTTTTTATCATCTATTACCTTACGTATGATCGTAAGTTCTTGACCTTTATGGTTTATATTTAGAGTTCGTAAATCTCTACTGATATTGGTTTGAAAGCTCTTCTTTATGCTCCCCTCTTCTTCATGTATTTTTAAAGTATCTTTTTGCCTCACTACTTGTATTGTATTTAGCAGTTTTTCTTCTATTTTAAAAATATCTTTTTTTTCTTCTTTGAAAATACTCTTTAACTCACACCCTTTACTATCCTTACTAATTGATGAACTACAACCCTCAATCAGAGGGTCTACTCCATAAAGTGATGTTGAGATTAAAAATATAGTTAACATAGTTTTATCTAAATCATATAATTTCATTTTAATTTTTGCCTATTTCTCTAAAGATGCTTTAAACAGTTCAGACAAAGAGTAAGACTTTTTACCCAATTCAAATGCCAAAACATCTCCTTTAGTAGAAAGTACTATAGTCAAAGGGATAATTCCTGTCCATCCATACTGCTCTTGCAAATATCGATAAAACATATCTTGATCTTTACCTAAAATAATAGGATAATTAATACCATACTTTTTTATATTAACTAAGGATGTATCTAACGTATGATTTTGTGCTTCTATAGCTAAAACAGCAAATTTATCAGATATGGTATTTTTTAACTCTATAAGCTGAGGAACCTCTTTCATACAAAACTTACAATCCCAGCCAAATACTTTTAGAAATACAATTTTATTTTCCATTCCATCAATAATAATTTTCTTTTTTTCTGTTTTTAAATTAAATGATTTACCATCTATAGAATTTAATGTAAAGTTTTGTTTTGCAGAAAGAGGTGTTTGTTTTTGATCCTGATCAATTATCTTTATTGAAATAAATATTATTGAAATAAGAAGAAATATTCCTAACAAGATAAACAGTATATTATTTTTTTTCATATTATTCCTTTTTTAACGCAACAGCATAGCAAAAGATATATTTGCTTTGCTTTATTCGTAAGTCTAAGAGAGATTTTTAAATAAAATTATGTCATTTTCACTCTTTTTACCAACTCTTGGGTTATTATTCTATTTTTAATTAGGAGAATTAACATGAACTATGAACAAATAAGTGATCAATACTACAATTCGTACAAAGCAGAACTAAGGGTATTAGAAAATGAGTCTCTACTGCACTCTTTAAATAAAGTTATAAAAACGTTATTTTTTATATTATCAATAATATTAACGCTTTTAATTTCTATTTATCTGAAAAATAATCTCTCAACAATATCTACATTTGATATTAGAGAAGAAGCTCCAACTATCAATCAAACTATAGAGCTGAGCTCAAAATTAAATATGACTCCTGAAGAGTTTGCCGTTTTAGTTGAACTTTTAAAATCTCAAATAAGTACAACTCAAGATAATAACAAAGTGACCTATACACTTTCTAAAAATATTTAATATATATATCTATAAAAGTGTATATTTTCATCACTTTTTCACATTTATCACTTTATATAATGTTATAATTCCTTTTTAACCGATAAGTTATAGAAAGGAATTAAATGACTAAAAATATAAACAACAATATAAAACTAGAACTACTAAACTCCCCTTCCATCAATACAGACTTAGGATTAAAATATTTCAATAATAACTCTTCCTTGTACATTAAAATATTAAATCGTTTTGTAGAGCGAAATGAGACATTAAATTTAGAACTATTAAGCAATGAAGAATTAAAAAGTACGCTTCATACACTAAAAGGCTTAGCAAGTACACTTGGGATGTTACCTTTAACTATTATTATAAAAAACATTGAAAAAAAATCGGATAAAATACTAATAAATGATTTTTCACAAGAGTTGAGTGAAATTATTAGCAATATCAAAAATATAGTATAAAATTTAAAACTAATTTTTTATTTAATAATTTTTTAATATAAAGAGCAATACAATAAATTCTTACTAACAAGGATTTATTTTGAAAACTATATTACTATCTTTACTTATCACCTCTAGCACGTATGCTAATATCTCTATCATAACCCAGAATAACAATAAATTAACAAATATAACACAAAAAGAGTTAGCCAATCTTTTCCTCAAAAAGACCAATACAATTAGGGGCATAAAAATCACACCTATAGATAGTTCAAATAAAGAACTATATGAAAAATTTTATAAAAAAGTTCTAAAGAAGACACCTTCTCAAATTCGTGAATATTGGATTAACCAAATTTATAGAGGTGACAAACAACCACCAAAAAGACTTACATATAAACAGATTCAAAAAGAGATTCAAAAAAAATCAATGATTATTACCTATACATCAAATCCATTAAATGGTAAACTTATATTAACAATTAAATAAGATGTTGCATTTAGTAACATCTTATTTAGATAAAAGAAACAATGATATAATCAATCATAAAAGCTAAACTTTAATACTAAAATATTATGAAAATTAGAAAGTTAAAGTTATGGCTAATCTCAGCATTTTACATAAAATACGTTTCATTTTTTTAATTGGTATTATCTTCGCTATTCTTCATATTCTTATGAATTATCTCTTTACAAGTAATAGTCTAGAACAACTCAATAAAATTAAAAATGAAAAATTTATTATCAGTTATTTACATACCGATAACCTACACCGATATGAAAAAAACTCTTTTTTAGTTATACATGCTATTAGAATCCATGACTTAGACTATATGAAAAGTGCAGAAAAAGAGAAAACTCATATTTTAAAAAATATAGAAATTTTAAAAGCATATCCTCATACCACTAAATTACTTGAAGAAGAAAAATTAATAAAAAAATTTTTTAAAATTTCTACTGAGATAAGCCATAAACTTATAAAAGGTACAAGCCTAGATAAGATACCATCTATTAGTACACTACAAGACCTAAGTAAGGAAACACGAACTGTTTTAAACAAACAACATAAAAATGCATATACTAACCTCTCTAAGTCTTTAGAGAAACTAGAAGTAAATAACTCTAAGTTCTTTACCTTCTCGTTAACTCTATCTATTTTAGGATTAATTTTAGTTATAGGGATGTCTCTTTATATGTATAATCACATCAAACGACGTTTTGAGAAAGTTAGATTTTCTATTAAAAACCTAAATACAAGCAAACCTGACTTTTCTAAAAAAATGGTAGCTGAATATCAAGATGAAATCGGTGAAGTTGTTGAAGGGTTTAATCAACTTCAAAACAAACTAGAACAAGATAATAAAAAATTGAAAAAATTAAAAATTGAAGCAGAAAATACAGCACAATTAAAATCTGAGTTTTTAGCCAATATGAGCCATGAAATTCGAACTCCAATGAATGGTATTATAGGTATGAGTTATTTAACTCTAGAGACTAACTTGGATAATAAACAACGTAACTTTATTGAAAAAATTGACAACTCAGCAAAAAGATTACTTGGTATTATTAACAATATATTAGATATATCTAAAATTGAAGCAGGAAAACTTGAATTAGAAAAAATTGATTTTCAACTAGAAACTATTTTAAATGAGACAGTAGAACTTTTAAGGTTTCAAGCTGAAGAGAAAAAAGTTACTATCTCAACTCATTACGATAGTAATATTACTTGCTCTTTTTATGGTGATAGTCTAAGACTGTCTCAAATAATAACCAATCTATTAAGTAATGCTATAAAATTTACACATAATGGTACTATAGATATAACTATTAACAAAATTGCAGGCAATAGAGTAAGGTTTGAAATAAAAGATACAGGTATAGGACTAAAAAAAGAAGAACAAGAGAGACTATTTAAACCTTTTTCTCAAGCTGATGGTAGCACCAGTAGGGAGTATGGAGGAACTGGTTTAGGATTGGCTATTTCTAAACAACTAGTCGAGATGATGAATGGTAAAATATGGGTTGAAAGTATCTATAATAAAGGTAGTACTTTCATATTTGAAATTGAACTTGAAGAGTTAAAATATTCTTTAATAGAAAAAAATAAAGTATTGATAGAAGAACAAGAATTAGAGAACCAAGAAATTATAGAAAAGCTTCAAGACACTAAAATACTCTTAGCAGAAGATGATTTTATAAATCAAGAGATTATTTTAGGTCTATTAGAAGAGACAAATATAAAAATAGATATTGCAGAAAATGGGAAAGAGGCAATAGAACTTCATAAACAAAACAGTTACACACTAATATTTATGGATATACAAATGCCTATACTCGATGGTTATGAGGCAACTAAAGCAATAAGAAAAATAGATAAGAACATACCTATTTATGCTATTACTGCTTCAGCAATGAAAGAAGATATACAAAAAACTTTAGAATCTGGAATGAATGGATATCTTCATAAACCCATAGATGTTAGCAAACTCTATAAAATACTTCTAAAATATACTGGTTAATATTGATTAGCACAATCTTCTATATTTACGGGATTAAATCGGTACCCTTCACCATATATATTTATAATAGACTCTTTCGGGATTTTTTTTCGTAACAACTTCACTAAAGCACGAACCTGGTTAGCATCATAATTTTTATCATAATTATCTTGAGCAATATGATTGAAAATATCAAAGAATGTAAAAACTTTATTTTCATCTGTAGAAATAAGAGCTAATAGTCTACGTTCATTTTTTGTTAATTTTATCTCTTCACGATTTGTATATAATTTTTCTGTATCTCTATTCCAAACACTATTTTCATCAAGACAATAGATTTTTTGTACTGGTTCCACACTATTAGAAATCAACTCTAACTCATCTATGGCCTTGCCTAATGCATCTTTCAACTCATTAAAATCTATTGGCTTTAAAATATATTTAACCAAATAAAGTTCAATAGCTTTAAGTAATTTTTCTTGTTCACCATAAGCTGTTGTAATTATGATCTGAACATCTTTATCTGTTTCACGTATTTTCTCTGCTAACGTCAAACCATCAAGCTTTGGCATATTTATATCTAATAAAATAATATCTGGCTTGTATTCTAAATACATATCATAACCAGTTTCTCCATCATTTGCTAAATGTACTGTTTCAACATAATCATTTAAAAATTCTATATATATTTCTTGTATATCCGTATCATCTTCAATATACAATAAAGTTAAAGGTTTCAATGAATTCCTTTTTATTTTTTAACTATTTTAGCCAATTAACATAAAATAATTTCAAAAAACTACTCTTTTATAACAAATAATATAAAATCGTATCAATACGTATTTTAATTGATTTTTTAATGTTATAGATAGGAAAAAATAACAACTTAAATCATAGCATATTTTAAGTTTTTCACGATTACTGACCAGTTGAACTATATACTTATTTTAACAATTTTTTAAGGATATACATGAAAACAATCTCATCATTTACAGTTCTAGTTTTACTTCAGTCATCATCACCACTGGCTACAAAAATTCGTCAAAACATACAGAAAAAGATGATTCATCATTTTTAAGATTTTTTGATTTTATACTGCTCTTAGTTTAATAACTTTTTTGCAAAACTAAGAGCTTCTTCATTGGGATTTTCCCCACCAATAATTCTTGCTATCTCATCTACCTGTCCATTTTTGTCTAATAGTGTTACTCTGCTTACTCCCTTTGATTTTTCGATAAGCAAATGTTGATTAGCTTTAGAGGCTAAATGTGCTTGATGAGAAATAGCAAATATCTGGTAAACTTCTGATAACTTTGAAATCATATTAGCAATAGCAATGGACTCATCACCTGAAACATTGGCATCTATCTCATCTAAAATAAGTACCCCACCCTCTTTTACACCTGAAAGAGCTACGACCATAAGTGCCAAACGTACACGGTTGAACTCTCCTCCACTAAGTGTATTGGCTGTGGAACCATCTAAATTAACCTCTATTTCATCTTCACCGTTCTCATTTAAACTTACAGTAAAAAAAAGAAATTTAAGTGCTGGTAACTTTAACTCTGCTAAATAGCCTTTTAAAACTTTTTCTAAAGCTATGGCACTTTTCTTTCTCGTCAAAGAGATTTTTTTTGCTAAAATAGTAAGTTCTGTTAGCTCCATACTTAAAAAAGACTCCAGCATACTTTTATCTTGCTCTATATTTTTATAACCAGCTAACTCTTTTTTCTTTTCAGCCACATAAGTAAGTGCCTCTTCTATGCTTCCATATCTATTTTTTAAGGTAGAAATTTTTTCTAATCTATCTAATACTGCTTCAATATCAACTTCTGATAATTCATCAGAAAGAGACTCTATATCTTCAAAATCTGCACGTAACTGGTTCATCATATCTGAAAATGTAGAGTCATCTTTATCCAACAGTCTATATACTTCTGAAACCGACTCTTCAAAAGAAAAAATTCCATTTGCACCTTCTAGTGCATCATTAACTTTATCAATTCGTGAGAGTTGATGTTTAACCTTTAGTAACTCCTCATCTTCTCCAACTTGAGGATTAATACTCTCTATTTTATCTATCTCAAACTCTGCAAACTCTATAAGTTCTATAAGCTTTGCTTCATCTGCTTTTATCTTCTCTAGTTGGCTTAACTTTATTTTATACTTTTCATAACGACTTTTATACTCTTTTAAAAGCTTTTTAAAGGTTTTATCTTTAGCTATTAAAACATTATCTATAAGCGTTAATAAATCAGTACTTGAAAAGCCACTCTTGTCTCTCACCGATAAGAACTGAACAAAAGGAGAAAAGAGCTGATTTAAAGCTTTTTTAGAGATATTTTGTCCATCTATGGAGTAACGTGTCTTCTCTTTTTTAATACTTCTAACAGTCAACTCATCTTCAAAATCAAATGCTTCATGTAATAATTTTGAAGGTCTAGTCACTAAGACCTCACAGAGTGCTGCCTCTGCTGTACCATAACCAAAGGTAGACAATATACTGTTCATAAACAGTGATTTTCCTGCTCCTGATGGTCCAGAAAGAACCACCAAGCCTTTTTCTAGTTCCAACTCTACTTCATTAAAAAAGATAAGGTTTTTTAAATAGACTCTGTTAACCATTACTCATCACCCCATGATAACTTTTCTCTTAATACTTTAAAATAACTGTGCTCTTTTTTATGAAGAAGTTTAGCTGACATAGCAGCTCCTTTAATTACTAATTTATCACTACTTTCAAGTATATAATCATCTTGTCCATCAACCATTACAACCAACTGGTCAGGAGAAGAGAGCTTGATACTAAAGTCTATAGGTACAACCAATGGACGCTGTGTCAATGAATGTGGAGCAACTGGTGTCATAATAAATACCTTTGATAAGGGGTAGACTATTGGTCCACCTAAAGAGAGATTATAAGCTGTAGAGCCAGTAGGTGTTGAAATAATAAGACCATCACCTCTATAAGTATTAAACCAGTCATTATTTATAAACGCATCCAATTTTATCATGTGAGCTATGGTTGGTCTGGTAATTACTACATCATTAAAAGCATAAAATTCATCTCGTTTACCCTCGTCATGCTCAATATACCCCTCAATCATCATTCTCTCATCAACTCTATAGTTACCAATAAGAAGCATATCTATCATCTCATCCACACACTCTATAGGAGTATCAGCCAAAAACCCTAAATTACCAGCGTTAATTCCAAGTACTGGCTTGTCAAAGCCATAACTTCTTCTTACTAAACCTAAGAGTGTTCCATCTCCACCCAGAGAAACCAATAGGTCTACCCTATTACACATCTCTTCAAACTCTATACCTTTAAAACCAATCATAGTTGCTGATTCACTATCTAAAAGAACTTCCATACCATTGTCTTCAAATTTTTTACGAATTTTACGATAAAGAGATAATATATCTAAAGAGTCAGGTCTCAATACAAAACCAACTATTTTTATTTTACTTAACTGTTCTTTTGACACAATATATTCCTACTACTTACTAAATTATTGTTGCTAGCATAACATAATATCTCTTCATCAACTTATTTATATGTCAAATTGTCATTTTTTTTATATTACTTGTTTATATATGCTTATTGATTTAATAAAATACACCTACTTCTATGAAACAATTCGTTATAATCGCAAAAAATTTTAACTCTATATAATTGTATATAGGAAGCTTGAGGAATTGATAGTGAGAACACATTATTGTGCTGATGTAAATGAAACACATATTGGAGAGACTGTAACCGTATCTGGTTGGGTATCTAGTCGCCGTGACCATGGTGGGCTTATTTTTATAGATTTAAGAGACAAAGACCAAGTCGTTCAACTTGTTTGTGACCCTGCTGACAATGCAGAAGCTCATAAACTAGCCGAAGATGTAAGAGACCAGTTTGTACTAATAGTAACAGGTAAAGTACGTGCAAGAGGTGAAGGTCTTGAGAACCCAAAACTCAAAACTGGTAAAGTAGAGATTGTTGTAGATAATTTAATTGTTGAAAACAAGTCACTTCCAATGCCTTTTGATTTAGGTGATGATAAAGTAAATGAAGAGATTAGACTAAAATATAGATATTTAGAGCTTAGAACTCAAAAATCGTATGACATCTTTAAACTTCGTTCAAAAGCAACTGTTGCTACACGTAATGCACTCGATGAACTTGGTTTCTTAGAAGTTGAGACACCTATTATGACTAAATCGACTCCTGAAGGTGCGAGAGATTATCTTATCCCTTCTCGTGTGCATGGTGGCGAGTTTTATGCCATGCCTCAGTCTCCACAACTCTTTAAACAGCTTTTGATGGTAGGTGGTTTTGACCGTTACTTCCAAATAGCAAAATGTTTTAGAGATGAAGACCTTAGAGCCGATAGACAGCCTGAGTTTACTCAGATAGATGTTGAGATGAGTTTCTGTGACCAAGAGGATGTTATAGCCGTTGGTGAGAAACTTATTAATACCATCTTTAGTAAATGTGGTTACGATGTTCCAACCAAATTTAACCGTATGACCTACTCTGATGCAATGGAACTTTATGGTTCTGACAAGCCTGATATGCGTTATGACCTTAAAATGGTAGATGTAATGGATATTTTTGAGAGATGTGACAATGAGATTTTCTCAAACATCGCAAAAGATTCTAAAAAGAACAGAATCAAAGCCCTTAAAGTTCCAAAAGGTGACGAGATATTCTCAAAACGTCAAATGAAAGGTTTTGAAGATTACGTTCGTAAGTTTGGAGCAGCAGGATTAGGTTACTTCCAGATGAAAGAAGATGGTTTAAAAGGTCCTTTGACTAAATTCTTTACAGAAGATGACATTCAAGCAATTATAGACAGATGTGAACTTGAAGTGGGTGATGCTGTATTCTTTGGTGCTGGTAACAAAAAACTGGTATGGGATTACATGGGAAGATTTAGAATCTACCTAGCAGAAATCATGGACATTATCCCTAAAGATACATTTGAGTTCTTATGGGTAATGGACTTCCCTATGTTTGAGATTGAAGAGGGAAAAATGAAAGCGATGCACCACCCTTTCACCATGCCAGTAACCAATGAAAATGGTAAAATTGTTTATGATGACCTAGAAGATTTACAGTCAATCGCTTATGATATTGTAGTAAACGGTACAGAGCTTGGTGGTGGGTCTATTCGTATCCATAAAGAGGAGATTCAAAAAGAAGTCTTTAAACTTATGGGTATCTCTGATGAAGAGGCCCAAGAGAAGTTTGGATTCTTACTCGATGCCTTTAAATATGGTGCACCACCACATGGTGGTTTTGCTTTAGGACTTGACAGAATGATTATGCTTATGACAGGTGCTTCAAGCATCCGTGAGGTAATTGCATTCCCTAAAACTCAAAAAGCACAATGTATCTTAACTCAAGCACCATCAGAAGTTGACCAAGAGCAACTTAACGACTTAAGTTTAAGAATTCGTAAACAAATTATAGAATAAAATCATAAAAAGGAAATAACGTGAAAAAACTATTTTTACTAATCGGAGCTCCAGGTTCTGGAAAAACAACAGATGCAAGTTTAATTGCTAAAAAACATTCAGATAAAATTGTTCACTACTCTACAGGTGATATGCTAAGAGAAGAAGTAGCAAGTGGTTCTGAACTTGGTGCAACCATTGAGAGCTTTATCTCTAAAGGGGCATTGGTTCCTTTAAATATTATTGTTGACACAATTATCTCTGCTATTAACCAAGCTCCTGTTGATGTTGTTCTTATAGATGGATACCCACGTTCAACCGAGCAGATGACAGCATTTGATGAAATCGTTGCAAAAGAAGATGACATTGAATTAACATCTGTAATAGAAGTACGTGTATCAGAACAAGTTGCAAAAGACAGAATTTTAGGACGTGCAGCTGAAGCAAAAGCTGGTGAAGAGAGAAGTGATGATAGCATAGATGTTTTCTACGATAGAATGAAAATCTATACAGACCCATTAGCTGAGATTCAAGAATTTTACACTTCAAAAAACTTATTAAAAGTAATAAATGGAGAGAGAGAACTTGAACCTATTGTAGCAGAAATGGAATCTTTCGTTTTAGAAAATATATAAACGTACCAATATATCCTAAATCTTATATTTAGGATATATTTTTATAATCTTGTAATTAAACTATTTACTTCTTTTAAAAGTTCAACCTCTTCAAGTACTTTTATAGGTAGTGATGTCGGTCTACTTTGAGAAAATGTTCTGGTTCTTTTACTTAAAGCTCTGCGACCTCGTGATGAGTTTATAAACTGAACTATAAATCGACTATCTATTTCAGTCTCTTTTTTCATTCTTATCAGTGCCATATAGTGAGGTACAACATATCCATCTTGACCTTTTTCAACATAACAAGCAATCATAGGATGATATAGGCTTACCACAATATCACCAGCACGTGTCAACTGTTTTTTAGAGATAACTCTATCAGAGTTTATTTTTATTAATTTTCGCTCATCAATAAAAGAGATAGGTTCTAAAGAGACCATACTTAATTCTTTATAAACTTTTACCTTTTCTCTTTTTTGCCCTTCTACAGCATGAACACCTTTTATAATTTCTGCAATTTCTTTTAACTTCATAATATATTACCTTCTTAATTAATTCTTAAACATAATAAATTATAGTTAAAATCCCTTTATATTAATTTAACTTTAATTAAAAAATTTAAATATTATATATAAGCTTAATATAATACAATAAATTTTAATGAGATAAATTACTTTTTCATTACTCTAAAAATTACTCAACACTATCCATTAAAATTTCAATAATATCTGTCATGGTTAAAATACCATGCAACTCATTATTATCAGTGACCAAGATACGCTTTATACTACTAGTTACCATCATTTTTGCTGCATATTTAACATCTAATTTTGCAGAGATAGCTATAGCAGGAATAGCAGCTATATCGTAGACATTCAGAAGATCTATATCTCCATCTTCTGCAACAATACTTTGTAAAATATTTTTAAAGGTTACTAAACCATATGCACCAGAACTACCATTTTTATCGACAATAACAGAACGAACACTATTCTCTTTCATCAACTGAAGAGCTTCTCTTACTGTTGCCATAGGTGACACTTTTACTAACTTCTCTAATGGGGTCATTACCTCTTCTACTAACATCTGATACTCCTCTTATAACATAGTTTTTATATTGTCTTCAAACTTGTGAAGTTCATCGTTATCTAATCCTGCAACATGACTCAATGGAATAGTAAACGTCATAGCTCCATTTTTACTATTGTCTAAATCAAACTTTTTACGTAGAGCCTTCATAACAGTCATAGAGAGTCTACGTGGTAAAATAAAAAGCAGTATTGAAACATTGGCCTCGAGTGTTAATCCAAAGAAGACTTTTTTCTCTTCAAGACCAATACTTTTACCATGAATAATTGTAACGCCACCTGCTCCAGCCTCTTTAGCTACATCTATGGCTAACTCTTCATCTTTATCTTCAATGATTGCAACTAACGCTGTAAACTTCATCTATCTACCTTTTCTAATTGTTTTTTCTTATACTCTGCATGTATGCCATAACCCATAACTGTTATCATGGGGAAAAGTGAAGCAAAAGCGATAAGACCAAATCCATCAATAAGAGGATTTCTACCATCAATATTTGTTGCCAATCCAATTCCCAATGCAGCTACTAAAGGTACAGTAACAGTTGAGGTCGTAACTCCCCCAGTATCATACGCAATCGGTATAATATGCTTAGGAGCAAAATAGGTTAAAATAATAACCAAAGAGTACCCAGCAATAATATAATAGTGTATGGGGTCACCAGATACAAGACGATATGCACCCAAGCTAATACCTATTGCAACACCTAATGCTACCACAATTCTCAACATGTTTTGCTGTATCATTCCCTCAGAAATATCTTGAACTTTAATTGCTATGGCTAAAAGTGCAGGTTCTGCCATGGTTGTTGAAAAACCAATCATAAAACCAAAAAGATAAATAAGTAAATTGTTATTTTGACTGGTTAAGTCATTTGCTATACTTTCACCTATAGGAAAAAGACCCATATCTAAACCCACTATAAAAGCATATAATCCTAAAATCACCATGCTTATACCTACAATAATTCTCGATAAATGAGGTACAGACTTTTTAATAATAATATACTGAAAGAAAAATATAACTATTAATATTGGAGCGATATCTTTAATAACACTTAATAATTCTAGAAACATATCTACTATAGAAAAGGTATGTATTTCAACAGCAACTTTTACTATTTCTGCTGTTTCGTTTACAATCGGAAGAGCTAAGACATCAAAAAAGTTATAAACAACAATACCATAAACTTGAACAAATATCATAGGCGTCAATGAAGCAAAAGCAATCAAACCAAAACCATCTATAACTGGATTTCTACCCTTAATACTTGAAGCCAAGCCAATCCCAAGTGCAGCTACTAATGGTACGGTAACGGTAGAAGTTGTAACTCCTCCACTGTCATAAGCCAGACCAATAATCTCTTTTGGTGCAAAAAATGTCACCAATACAACCAATATGTATCCTGTAATAATATAATATTGAATAGGGTGTCCAAGAAGAATACGAAGTGTACCTAACGATATAGCAAAACCAACGGAAAAAGCAACAGTCATTCTAAGCCAAAAAGCATCTACCAAACCACCTGATATCACAGCTGCTTTATCTGCAATAGCCATGAGTGCAGGTTCAGCAACTGTTGTAGCAAAACCAATAGTAAAAGCAAAAAGTAGTAACCAAAAAACAGAACCTTTTTTAGCAAAATCTATAGCAAGGTTTTCACCAATAGGAAATATACCCAATTCAAGCCCTCGAATAAAAAGAGCTAAGCCAACAGCAACAATAGTAAGACCAATTACGATAGAGATTAAATTATCTGGCATCGTTTGAATTATAAATGTTTGGAAGAATGCTACTACCACAATAATGGGTAGTAAATCTTTAAATGAACTTTTAAGGTCTTGGGAAAATATTTTTATGCTTTCTTTCATACAAAGAGTATACTAATAATATCATTAGTCACTGATATTAATCAGATAATCTTTATCTTATTAATATCTTATGTAACATATTATCTTAAATAACAAATATATGTTACATTATTATTTAATATAATTAAAGTTGAATACAGGTACCAATACCAGCCGAAGTTAAAATTTCTAAAAGTATCGAGTGCTCAAGGCGACCATCTATAATATGTGCTTTTTTAACACCACCTCTTAATGCTTCAACACAAGCATCAACTTTAGGAACCATACCACCACTTATAGTACCATCAGCTTTATAAGCTTCTGTCTCTTGTATATCCAAATTGCGTAATAATTTCATATCTTTATCTAAAACACCTTCTGTATCTGTTAAAAAGAGTATTTTTCTTGCCTCTAACGCAATAGCAATCTTACTAGCAGCAAAATCAGCATTGATATTAAATCCTGGATGATCAATCGTTGGGGCAGAAGCAATAGGAGCAATAACAGGAACAAAGCCATCATCAATGATATTATTAACCACTTTAGGATTTACATTTTGAATAACTCCTGTGTAACCAAAGTTTTCAAAGTCTTTAGGTATTGCTTCTAATAAATTTGCATCTTTTCCTGAAATCCCAATAGCTGACCCTCCTTGATTATTTAAGAGGGATACAATATCTTTATTGATCTCACCACTTAAAACCATCTCGGCTATACGCATAACTTCTTTAGTAGTTACCCTCTGTCCATCTACAAACTTAGTATCTACACCCAAGTCTGCTAACAAATCTGTAATGCTTTTCCCACCACCATGAACAATAATGGGTTTCATTCCTACAGTATGGAGTAGTACAATGTCTTGTGCAAACTGCTGTTTTAACACTTCTGAAGTTTGTGCAGACCCCCCATACTTAATAACAATCTTCTCATTTGCAAATTTTTTTATGTATGGCAGTGCATCTAAGAGTGTTTTTACTACATCTATTTTATTTTTCATTTTTATATTCTCCAATATATCTGTCTACTTTTTCTAACATCTCATTTTTGATTTGTAATTTTAACTGCATAACCGATAGGGGTAACTTAAAGCCTTTCATTTTTACTTTATCTTTTTCAGTTACAAGTAAAGATATAGCCGAAGAAATTAAAAGTTTTTCTTTAAGTTTCTCCTCTTCAAAATAGGCATGATCCTCCAAATAATACTTTTCTACTACACCTTTAGGTAAAAAAGGCTCAAGTCTCTCTGGATTTGAAATTGCTGTCACTAGCAACATTTTTTCTGTTGGATTATCAATTTCTACTACTCTTTTGAAATCTCTATTTTCATATAAGTTTATATTAGAAAAGTGCTTTGATAGGTAAAACTCACGAAAAGGACCTATTGGAAAGGTCATATAATTAGGTATTTTTTCTGGAAAAAGTAAGATATCATATTTTTCAATATTAACTCTATTAAACCCATCATCTAAAAATATAACTTTTGCACCCTGTTCTATAGCTAATTCAATAGCAGTTTCACGATTTTCACTAACCATAACTGATGCATTAGGGAGTGATATTGCCATAAGCATAGGCTCATCTCCTGAAGAATATACATCTGTTAAAATCTTACCTTTTCGTGACACTTCGACTAAACCTTTACTCTCTCTACCATATCCTCTTGAGATAACAGCAACATCTTTATATCGACCTGCTAAAGCTATAACAAATGGTGTTTTACCACTACCACCAACAGTTAGATTACCAATACTTACAATAGGTATAGAATAAGATTTTTTAGGAGTTATTACTCGCCTGATTAACATAACAAGGGCATAGAGTAAAGATAGAGGCGAAAAAAGAAGGATTAAAAGCCAGTCAAAAAGACTAGGCTTAAAAAATAGTCTCTCAAAGAAAGAGACCACATAGCTACGAAAGGACATTAAATATGTTCATCAGCTACTTTTTTAATAGCATCACATACACGAAGCACCTCTTCATCTGTTAATGAAGCGTACATAGGTAAGGACATTACTCTTTGAAATGCACCTAATGCTACTGAATAATCAAATACTTTCATAGAGTACTTTTGCTTATAGTACTGAGTTAAATGTAAAGGCATATAATGAACAGAGATTGTTACACCCTCTTTTTTTAACTCATTTACAAAATGATCTCTATTCTTATCAATTTCAACTATATATTGTGTTGAAATATCATCTTCATCTACAGATGGCAACTTTACATGTTTAACATTTGCAAGGTGCTTAGAGTATATAGATGCTATTTCTCTTCTTCTTTCAATACTTGCATCAAGTGCCTCAAAATCAGCCAAACAAAAAGCTGCTTCTAACTGACTTAGATCATATTTCCATCCAATGCTTACAACATCATATATGTAGTTAACATTCCCATAACTATCACATAATCTACCTTCCATACCATGAAAGCCTAACAGCTGTGCCTGCTTGTATGTCTGCTCGTCATTGGTCACCAACATACCACCATTGGTTAATGAACTGCATAAGTGTGGTGCAAAAGAGAATATAGTAATATCAGACCCTGTATTTCCAATATAATTCCCTTTATATTTAGCACCCATTGCATTAGAGGCATCTTCTATAACTTTTACGTTATACTGCTTAGCAAGCTCATATACTTTCTCTAAGTCAACCAAATGTCCTGCCATATGATTAACAATAATTGCTTTTAACTTCTTACTTTGATTTTTTTCCAAGGCTTTTTCAAGTTTCCCTAAATCAATAGTATAATTCTTACTCTCTATATCCACAAAAATTGGTTCAGCATCAAAATGACGAACGGCTTGAGGTACAGATGGAAAAACATTTATACTACAGATTACTTTATCACCTCTCTTAAAATCTAAAGCACACATGGCTAAATGTAATGCTGATGTTCCACTTGTTGTGGCTAGTGCATATTCACAACCAATGAATTCAGTAAATGATTTTTCAAGCTTTTCAACTTTTGAATTATCTGAAAAGGTTAAAACATCATCTATATACTGCTTTGTATTGCTCTGTATTGACGGTTTATAAAATTCTATTTTATTTTGCATTATTTCCACTTTTTATTTAATTTTATAAAATTATTATACTCTTTTATCTTTAAAAGTTATTTGAAACACTATATAATTTATTATGTTTTTTTTTATTAGTTACATTCTGCATCCCCAAGCTTTCTTAATTCATCACATGTGAAACCAGCTTTTTGACGTGCAGCGACGTTAATATGGGGTCTATGCTTCTCTAGTAATTTATATTTTTCTAAAATATTAAAATAAATTGATATGTCTAAGTTTTCTTTTTTACAAATATATTTAAACCAATAATCACCTTTATTAACATGAATAATTTCTTCATCATAAATAATCTTAAGCATTTCAATTAATCTTTTAACTGGAAGAAGTTTGCGTTTATTATCAAGTTTTTTACTAATTTGTGGATTAACATCTAATCCACTGGCTTCATGATACCGAGGAATTATTGCCATTCTATCTAGTATATTATGTGCTGTATGTTTTGCAGCATCAAAAAGTCCACAATGAACAAGAAAATCTCCATACTTGAAACCTAAATCATGCAATAACTCTTCAAGCATCTTATAATGTCTAACTTCATCTAATGCAACTTCTAACCAATCTAGTTTAAAACGTTGTGGCATTTTAGGGTAGCGATAAACAGCATCTAATGCTAAATCTATAGCTGAGTACTCAATGTGAGCTATAGCATGTACTAAGGTTGCTAATCCTTCTGGCGTATCAAAATCTTTTCTTGCTTTTAACTCTTTAGGATTTACAATTTTACACCTATTAATATAGGATGGATAATCAAATCTAAGAGGGTTAAAACCTTCAGAAGATATAAATTCATTTTGGCTACAATACTCAAAACATTGCTGTGTCAGTTTTTCTTTAGTCTCAATACAATCACTTGTAATGGCTTCTTCTAAAATTTTATATAGTTTCATAGCAATATTATACCAAAAGGCGAATCAATGGAAATTAAAATTCAACCTATGGGTCAAACCCAAACAAACTGCTATATTGTTACAATAGACAATAAAGACCTAATCATTGACCCTGGTATGGGTGCAACAACATGGGTACTAAATAATACAACAAACCCAGTTGCAATACTAAATACACATGGACACTACGACCATGTATGGTCAAATACAGAATTAAAAGAGAAATTAAAAATACCACTCTATATTTCAAAAGATGACGCTTTTATGTTAGAGAAATGTGTTCTTGGTCAAAACCCACCTAGTAGTAAAGCAGATGTATTGGTTAATGGTGATGAAGAGCTTACAATAGAAGGTATAAAAGTTCAATATCGTCATTTCCCAGGTCACACACCAGGTAACTCTATTATAGAAATAGAAGATGTATGGTTTTCAGGAGACTTCTTATTTCAACAATCAATAGGAAGATGGGACTTCCCTTTCTCTTCAGGAAAAGACATGGCAAAAAGTTTAGAAAAAGCCATAAAAATAGAAGGTGACTTTACAGTTTATCCTGGTCATGGCATGAGTACAACACTTAAACAAGAACAACGTGGAATGCCTATGTGGTTAGATTACGTGAAGAATAATTAATGTAGGGTGTTGTGAGGCACAACACCGTCAAATTAGAGTTAAAACTTTTAATGTATTTTAAAATGTGTTATAACACGGTGTAGTCGGGGACTACACCCTACTTCTCGTAAGAAAATTTATATCCACGTCTTCTTACTGTGTGAATTACTTGGAAACCAAGTATACTCTTAAGTCGCTTTCTAATCTGATTAATAGCAACTTCAACCGTGTTATCACTCACATACTCTGGTTCTTCCCAAAGTGCATTAATAATTTCATCTTTAGAAAATACTCTATCTTCTCTTAGTGCTAAATATGCCAATATATCAAATGTCTTACCATTTAATGATACTATTTTATCATCATATTCTATTTTTTTATTAGTAATATCTATAACCAATTTACCAACATCAATCTGCGTTCCAAATAATTTTCTCATATTTGAAAGTACTCTTGCAGCTATAAGTTCTGCTGAGTCAATAAACTCAGCAATAACATCATCTACACCTAAGCCAAAAAGAGATATTTGATTTTTATTATTATCAGTTAAAACTATAATTTTTGTTTCTCTTTTTTTCTTTTTGACTTCATTACTATATTTTTCTAGTGTATATCGTTCACCCTCATCTACTATTATTATAAGCTCATAGTGTCTGAAATCTGTAAAATTTGTAGCGTCATACAAGTCTCTAGCTGAATCTACTATACAAATAAAATATTTTTCTAATTCGACTTCTAGCTCTTTTACAAACTCATCATCAAAACCAATGGTTAATATTCTCATTGTTATCCTAATCATTATCTATTATATTCTAAGGTTATATCAAAAATATACTTGCTTAATAATAATAAATAAAATTTAAATT
>JALWLW010000012.1 GCA_027081065.1 Campylobacteraceae bacterium | reverse complement strand
CAGAGACAACAGCCTGTTTAGAGGTAAACATGAGTGTATCACATGAAGAGAAATCTATCTTATCTACTACCAATGAAAACTTTATCATAGGAAGAGAGGTAGTTCCCTCTTTTTTAAGAGGAGAGAGTAGATAAATCACTTGCTTACTTGCCCCAATGCTTTTCCTTCAGCTACAGCATTGTTTATATCTTCATCATCATAAGGGTCATAGTGAGGGGTAATAATCCAACGCTTTTTATCATCGAGTAACATTATCTTATCTTCTATTTGGTCAGAGATTCTATGTGCTTCTATAAGGTACAAGTTTGGTTGCAAAACCAAATGAAACTCTACATAATTACTGGTTCCATCCGTTCTGGTTTTTAACCAGTGAAAGCCATTGACTTCTGGGTGTTCTCCTATGATTTCTCGTATCTTTTCTACTGTCTCTTTTTCTAAAGCTCTATCAAGTAATATGGCAATTCCCTCATTAATAATTTCATAAGCAGAGTAGATAATGTAAACCCCTATTCCAAACCCAAAGAGTGCATCGACCCACTCTAAACCTGTAAAGTAGACAACTCCCAAAGAGAATAAAATTACCCCATTACTCCAAAGGTCTGTTTGATAATGCAGGGCATCCGATTTTATAACCAAGTTATCTGTCTCTTTTGCAACCTTTAAAAGATACTGAACCAAGAAAAATGTAACCACTATAGAGATAATCATAACAACAATAGCAGGGGTAAGTAGCTCTGTTTTAGAGCCATGTATCGCTTTTTGAATCGCCTCGTATATAATGTAAAGTCCAGAGATGGTAATAACCGTTCCCTCTATAACAGCAGCTATGGCTTGGACTTTCCCTTTCCCATACTGAAACTCGTCACTTGCTTTCTCTTCAGACTTACGAATAGCAAAGAAGTTGAAAATAGATATGAGTGTATCAAGCAGTGAGTCTATAGCCGAAGCCAAAACAGCCACCGACCCAGAAGCTACTCCTATAAAAAACTTTATAAGTGTTAATATGGTTGCTATAACTGTTGCTACAACTGTTGCTCTTTTTTCTTGTGACATTTGAGTTAAAAACATCTCATCCTCTCTTTTTTATGCAAATATGATTAATGGTGCGTTAGTCCCACAGGGATACACTTCAATAAAAACAGCACCATACAATTTTATTTTTTGAAGTGTACCATTTTAAACTTATTACTTATCATATAATGTAGTTTTGATGTATTGGCAGAAGGTCACTAATCACGAATAAAACCCATAATTTTTTCATCTGTTCTTTGTGTCTCTTCCACTATGTTATCAAGTCTAGCAAAGACCTCTCTAAACTTTTTATTATGTTTCTTTTCCAGCTCCATTATCTGCCTAGCTAAAGCATTGTAGTGCATTGAAAACTCTCGTATTTTGGTAAAGGTACGAATAATTGAGATGTTCACTTCGGTAGCAACTTTACTTCTTAATACGGTTGCTAACATATAAAGACCTTGTTCGGTAAATACATAGGGCAATGCTCCACCTAAGTGTTGTTTTGATGGTATCGCATTTTGCGACACCATGTACTCTACTTCACTTTCAGTAAGTTGAAACATAAAGTCTTCAGGAAAACGTTCAATATTACGTTTGACTTGTTCTCTTAATCTTCTAGCTTTGACTTGATAAAGTTCTGCTAAATGTGTATCTAGCATCACTTCTTTTCCTCTTATATTATAAATTTGACTCTTTATCTCATTTTGTAAAATTAGCTCATTCATAGCTTTCTCCTCATATTAAAGAACAATTATAAACTACTTTTTAAAAATAGCAAAGAGATATGTCAAATTGTAATATATTTACCTATCTCTTGTATTGTCTTTCTTGACAACTTAACCTCACTAGCAAACTCTTCCCACTTCTTCACTGCTCTTTCTACCTCATCAATTATAAAGTTAGCCTTTTTTAGTCCATGTCTTTTTCCTAACTCTAAAAGATGTTTTTTAGTAGGATTTTTCCCCTCTCCTAGATACATCGTGCTGTGTTCACCTCCAAGTCCAAAAGAGAATGTAATATCATACGCAGGAGAGAGTCGCCAAACTCCTTTTTCGTCCATTAAAAAAGAGAAGTTTTTAGCATGGTCATCACGGTTATGTGCAAAGAGATTAAAACAAGCTAGTCGAAACATCTTCTCTACCTCTACCATGCTCTTGGTCAAATGCAGAGTAAGCCGTAACAAATCATCATAGTCTAATTTAGGAAACCTAAAGTCACTATGCGTAAGCCCTGCAACAGAGTGCATGTGTACTCTTTTGTCTCCCATCCTATCAAATCGTTCTATAGCAAAGTATCGTCCTCTTCTCCCCTCTAACAAAACGGTGTTTGTCATCTCTAACCCTGCCTCTTTTGCCATAAGTGAGTAGGCGTACTCTATAGCCCCTATCTCTTTGCTATCGAGTGATGAAGCAAACTTTACTATGTAGTGAGAAAAGCCCTCTTTTAGTTTCTCTTTTCCATGAACTATCTGTGTGTGGTCAGCACTCAACTGTACCAACACCTTTGGTCTAGCCCCACCCGAAGAACCTCCAAGTGCTAAAAGTTCATCTACCATCTTATCTGAACTTCCCTCTAAAATCTCTTCTGAACTCTTAGCCAAATCATCTAAAACTATCTCATTAAATCCCAACTCTTCTACATCTTTTTGGGGTTCATAACTCAAAGCCCCCATACCATACTTACCCACATAAGCCAATCTATCCAACGCAGTCAAAGAGTTAGGATTAACTCCCAACCTCATCAAATGTCTATCCATAAGCAATCGCCCCCAACCATCAGGCAACGAATCAGCAAACAGACCCCAAAGCCCCTCAAAAGTATCATCATCACAACGAAACAGACCTGCTTTTAGTGGGAGTTTATAGGGCGAGAGTTCTATACCTGTTTTTAGGAATGCTTTGTCGTACTCAAAGTAGATTTTTTTGTCTTTTTGGGCTAGGGTTCCTACCTTTTGGGTTTTTTGTTGACTAAGATAAATATTTAAAGTTTGGATATTTTGATACATGAATTAATATTACTTTAACTCATTCAATATTTTTTTTAAAGCTTTTAAAAGCTCTATTGCTTTTTTAAATTCTTTTTGATGAAGTTCTTTTTCTTGGTCATCATGAGAGGCATAGTTCATTAATATATCTTTATAAAATTCTGTCTTTAAAATGATACTTTTTAAATAACTTGTATCATATACTTTCTTTTTTAGCTCTACTGATACTTCAAAATTATTAATTGCTTTTCTAAGTTGATTAAGTTTACTATTATCACTTTGAGGAGACGGCTCTAATATTTTCTTAATATATTCTATTTGCTTAGGAAAAGAGTTATAAAGTATTTTAGTAGGCGATTCAGTAAAGATACAATCTAATTTTACTAAAGATTTTAAAATTTTATCTAAGTCTTCTACTCTACCTAATTCCAAAAGTTGTTCAAATTCAGTGGCAGTTCTTTCAAATTCTTTTCTTAAAAAATTACCACTTATTTCAAGTTCATACTCATCTAACTTATCTTTAGCTTTGGTAAGATAATCTTCCTCCTTATCTATCATAACAGATAAGTTTTTATCTTCCTCTTCTTTGATAAATATATTTTTAATATCCCAATCAGTTAATTCTTCTTCCCCATCATTTTTTTTTTCTTAACTTCAAAAGCCTAATAATCAAATTATAAAACTGAATATTATGAGTCAAAATAATCTTCTGATATTTTTCAAAGTTTTCTAAAATATACTGAACTATCAATTTCCGATTTGCCATATCAAGGCTTGTTAAAAAGTCATCAAGAACCAATAGCTTTAACTCACTATTAGTTTCATACTTTTTTGCTAAAGCAAAATAAATAGCAATGCCTATAAGTTTTAACTTAGCTTCATTAAAATGATTTTGGAAATCTCCTCTATCATCTATTCCTTTTACTCCAATGAAGATACTTGGATAAGTTAATTTTTTATCTTCAATTGAAGAATCTATAAACTCAAAATCAATTTCAAATTTTTCATCAAAACTATCTTTTAGAATATCATTGATACTCTTTAGAGGAATATAGTCATAAAAAGCATTCTTGAGTTCAGTATCTAAATCTATTCTTTCTTGTATGATTTCTTGAGTAACTTCTGTTTGTAAACGTCTTAGTTTATTCTTTAAAATTGAATAGCTAGGAAGCTCATTTAGTTTTGAAAAATGCTCTGTTAAAATATCCTTTAAGACTGAATAAAAATTATTTTCAGTAATTTCTCGTAGAAGCCTTTCATTTGCAAAATAAATTACTTTATTATCTAAGAGTTCTTGATTTCTTATCTCATTCTCTGTCCGATTTAATTCAGATTTATCATCAAATAATACATTAACTTCTAACTCTTCTTCTGTTCTATAATCTCTATGTATAAATTTTTCTCTTATATCTATTTGATTTGTTGCAATTTTATTATTTTTAAAAAAATAAAAATTAGAATACAATGCCTCATAAATAGAACTTTTTCCTGTTCCATTCTCACCATATATCAAACAATTTTGTTCTTTAATTTCAAAATCTAAAGCATGATGAAATTTAAAATTTTTCAACTCTATTTTATTTATTTTCATCTTCTACCTTAAAAAATTTATTTAATCTTTCTCTTAATTTATTTTCTCTTTGCTCATATTTACTATATGTCCAATCTTCTAAATCTTTAAGTAACTCTTGTATCTCAATTATAGATGATTGACGATAATCAACGATTCTTTTAGTTAAAACCGTATTTCTTTTGGGTACATCTGTAATTAATACATTTCCAAGACTATCTTTATACTCATCAAACTCTTTATTCTCCCAAGAACTAGATAAAAAAGCTAAATCTTTACTATTTATAATTTTATCAGTATTATAAGAAAGTTCTATAGCACTACTCTGTTTAGGATTTAAATATAAAGCTAACAGTTGTAGTCCTTTTCTCAAAGAACCTGAATAACTATATAATAACTCTTTTTCTGATTTAAAATTAAAACTTAACTCTCTGTTATTCATTACTTTAATTGAAATATCGTACATCATTCGTTTCATTGTATCAATATGACGACCAGCTCCATAGGCAAACTTAACCAAGTTTTTTGAAAATTTTTTTAGCTCTTTTGTATTTTCTAAACCATTATGATAAAGATAAACCAAGAGAACATTTAATGGAAACTTATTTGTATAACAATTTACTAACTGAAACCATTTTGTTAATTCTTCAAACTTTTTTGGATTTTTAGTAACATCTCCAAAAAACTGAATTGCTTCAATGATTTTATTTAAATCACTAAGGACTTCATCATAATTCTTTTTTTTAAAGGGAGAATCTGATTGTTGAAGATAAAATGTTCTTAGACTAACTTCACTACTTTTATTACCTTTCTCTCCTCTTAGGATATAAGTATAAGTTCTAAAAACCTCATCTATAGGGTTTTTCTGTTTAAAGCCAATATGATTTTGAATATCTCTACAATTCTCATCAAATTCATTCCATTTTTCTATGAAATCATCATGCTTTAAATTATTAAGAGCATTAGAATATAATGTTGCTTTAAAAATATCAGAGTCAGACAAGCTCAATCCTCTATCATTTATGGTTTCAAAAATCTTTAAAGCCTTTTCTCTTGCTTTATCTGCATTATTATCTTCTGTTTGAATTGGTAAAAGTGTAACATCATATAAAAAGAAATCAATAAAATCTTCAATCCTATTAAATTTAGAAAACTCTTTTATCTCATTATAAAAAAAACATATATTTCTTTTAAATTGATTATCTTTTTTAGTTGTTTTACAATTTTTATCATCTAATACTAGACTAATAGTATCCTTTAGCGACTCTGCATCTTGTTTTATAAAAACATTTGTATCTAATCTTCTTTTAGATTCATCTCCTCGTCTTCCTCCTGGAATATAAATAGCATTTTGTAAATCATTATTAGTTTCATCAAACTTTAATAATACTTTAATTAAAAGAGTTAATGTCGTTAATCGTTGTTGCCCATCTATTATCTCTAATCTATTTCTATCTTCTAAACTACGTGCAATAACTATATTTCCTAAAAAATATCCATCTTTGCTAGTATCACTCTTAAGATGAGAAAAATAAGCATTCTTTAAATCATCAAATAACTCTTTACACTCTGATTCTCCCCATGAATATGCCCGTTGATAAGCTGGAATAATATATTGATTTTTACCACTAAACATATCAAATATTGATTGTTGCTCTGCTGTTAAAGACAATGCCATCTTCTTTCCTTTTTTCTAATTATTGTATTTTACCATCATTTATTAAAGTTTTCACAACAAATCCTCTATACTATTAAACCTCTCCTCTTCCACCTCACACAAAGCTCCAAACTCCCCCAAACACTCCAAAACCAAAGCCAATTTCAAAAGCGACTCCAACGAAATTTGCCCAAAACGTTCAAATCGTTTCAGTGACCCAAGGCTAACACCTGAACGAGAGGCAAGTTCGGGTTGGGTGTAGCCTAGTGCTTTTCTGCGTTGTTTAAATTTGATTTTAAGCGTCTCCATCATCTCTGATGGTGTAGGAGGTAAAAAAGATAACATTTTATTCCTTTTTTGGGTTATATAGGTATTATAGCTAAAATATTATCTATTTTATTTTAATCCGTAGGTATGACCATATCACACGTCAAATCTCAATTTCAACCAAATGGAAATTTCAAATTTTAAATTATGCGTCATTTGGTTTTGTCGTGTGACATGGTCACACCTACGATTTTTTAAGCCTTTCGGCAGAAGCTTTTATTTGTGCAAGTCTTATTTAACGGTGCGTTGGAAAATGCACCCTACGGAAAACATGACAATTTGTCATATTTTTAATAATAAATATTTTTTTATGTTAAAATAATTCATAAATCAAAAAAAGGCAGAGGTATGCAATATATTAATCTTGACAATTCGTATCTTTTAAGATACACTAACCATGTATGAAGTAAAAGAAACAGACCTTTTTTCCAAATGGCTACTTAAACTCAAAGATATACAAGCTAAAGTATCTATTCTTCGTAGAATTAAACGCATAAGAGCAGGTAATTTTGGTGACCATAAATCCTTGGGTGACAAAGTAAGCGAACTTAGAATTACAACAGGTCCAGGTTATCGTGTTTACTATACACAAAGAGGTGATGAGATTATTGTTCTACTTGTTGGTGGAGATAAATCGAGTCAATCTAAAGA
>JALWLW010000011.1 GCA_027081065.1 Campylobacteraceae bacterium | reverse complement strand
TATTTTGGGGTTATTAACATTGGAGATGTGGCTAAGTTTTTAAAGCTTTGTAAGATGCTAGGTTTAAATGTCTCTTCAAGTACTTTTAGTAAAAGTCTGTTTTTAAACATCAATGAAAAAAGTTCTAAAATCAACATCTTAATAGGCTCAAGAAAGTTTACCGAGGGGTGGAGCAGTTGGCGTGTCTCTACCATGGGGCTTTTAAACATGGGAAAGAGTGAGGGTTCACAAGTCATACAACTTTTTGGTCGAGGTGTTCGGCTAAAGGGTAAAGATATGAGCCTAAAAAGAAGTACCTTCTATGGTAAAGGGCTAGAGCTAAAATACTTAAGCTGTGAGCAGTTAAATATATTTGGTTTAAAAGCAAACTACATGGAAGAGTTTAGAAAGTATCTTGAAAATGAGGGTGTAGAAAATGGTGAGATGTACAACATAGAACTGCCTGTCATAAAAGAGAGCCGACATCAAAACAAAAAACTTAAAGTGCTACGGGTAGAAAAGGGCAAGAGTTTTAAAGAGAATGAAAAAAAAGATTTATGCTATGAAAAAAACAGTGCCATAAGTAAAAACGTCATTGTTAACCTTTATGCTAAAGCGCAAGTTATAGGAGTAATAGCTAGTGATGACTATGCAGTAAAAGATGAACCCTATAGATTTGATGTACAAAAAGAGCTTCTGTTCTTAGACAGAGATAGACTCTTTTTAGAACTTCTTGAGTACAAAAAAGAGAGAAAATATTTTAATCTAAATATCTCTAAGAAGTCCATTGATGCGTTTATTGAAAAAGATGATTGGTACAGGCTAGAAGTACCAAAGTCTTACTTTGAGATTAAGCGTTTTTCTGATTTTCAAAGAGTGCAAGAAACCTTTACAATGCTACTTAAAAAGTATGTAGATGCCTTTTATAAGTACCATAAAAATGACTATGAAAAAGATTTTATGCAGTATGAAGAGCTACAAGATGACGATGCTAATTTTATAGACACCTACAATGTATCGTGTGAGCATAATGCACAAAATAGTGACCTCATAGAAAAGCTAGTAAAATTAAAAAGCTCCATAGAAAAAGGTGATTTTTCTTGTGGTATAGAGCTTGGTTACTTTAAATCGTTTATGAGTAGTAAGCACCTTTATAATCCACTACTGTTTAAAGAACAAAAGCAGATAAAAATATCGCCCATAGAACTAAACAAGGGTGAGATGACATTTGTTGAAGATTTAGAGCTTTATCTTGAAACACACAAAGAGAAATATAGTGACTATGAGATATTTTTACTAAGAAATAAATCAAAAGTAGGCGTAGGATTTTTTGAAGATGGAGGGTTTTACCCAGATTTTATCATGTGGATTTTAAAAGAGGGCAAACAGTACATTAGCTTTATAGACCCAAAAGGGATACGCAATTTAGACTTGAACAAAAATAAAAAGATAAACTTTTACAAGTCTATAAAAGAGAAAGAGGTATATATTGGAGATAAAAATACCATTTTAAACGCTTTTATTATCTCAAATACACCTTATAGGGAGCTGGTCAACATTCATGATGCTATAGGAAAAATAGAGCTAGAAAATAAAAATGTACTTTTTCAAGAAGAGAAAGAGAGTTACATAGGGATGCTGTTTAGTAAGATATTGGAGTAAAGGAAAAATTTTATACACCGACTATTTTTTATTTATAAGTAATTCTTGCTAAATATAAACCCTCAGGAGGGGCAAGTTTGGTCATGGTTCGCTCTTCTAAGTTGAGCTGTTTTAGAAGTGCCTCTTGACTCCATTGAGCTAAAGCCACTTGCATCGCTCCTTCAACCATCATTCTTACTTGTGAACGTAAAAATCCATTAGCTTCAAAGTAGATGATATGGTAGTTTTTATATCTTTTATATTGGGCTTTATAGATTTCTCTTACATTGGTATGGGTAATGCTTCCTGTTTTAATAAAGTTTGAAAAATCATGTTCTCCTTCAAAACATTTAAGGGCTTCTTTTAAAAGTTCTTTGTTGAAGTTTGGATAATAAGCAACATAAGAATTCTCAAAAATAGAAGGTAGAGTAGTTTTAAAAACATAACGATAGAGACGGCTCTTGGCTGAAAATCTTGAATGAAAGTCATCATTGACAAACTCTATGCGTTTAATGGCAATATGACTTAGTTTTCTGTTGAGTTCATATTTTAGTTTGTGTAAATTTTTCCAAAAAGAGGGGAGTTCAAAGTCGATGACTTGCCCTGTTGAATGAACTCCTGCATCGGTTCGTCCTGAAGCTCTAATGTTGTCGTTAATACCCAAAGAGCGTAAGGCTATCTCAATAGAAGATGCAATAGTATTTTTAGTTTGAGTCTGTTTTTGAAAACCTTGAAATTGGTTTCCATCGTAAAGTATAATAGCTTTTACACGCATTTAAAAGAACCGTAAGACAAATTTTTTGTAGAGATAGTACCCAAATATTAATATAATGACGGAGATAGCAGAGGTGATAAAAATTGTACCTTGCTTTTCTAGTAAGGTGGCAATAACATAAAGCCCCAAAGTACTTAGTGCTAAAATTGGGTAAGCATAATTTTTTTGATAGCGTGGATTAATAATGGCAAATGAAGCAATGATACTCAATGCTAAAATAGGAATAAGACTGGCAAAAATGAAGAAAAAGATTCTTGATTTTTTTTTAGGATTTTCTGAAAGCTCTTGCCAGTGTTTAATAATATTGGTATAGGTAAAAGCAGGTAAATCTAGATTTTTATAGACTTTCATGGTTTCATAATTTATTTTTTTTAATCCACTCATTGAAAAGGTATATCCCGAGCCCTCTTTGAGTGTTAATACAATGGTTGAGTCTTTATTTTCAAAGTTGGCTTTTTTTGCAATAAAAAGTTGGTCAGTATGTTGTAAATCTTTTTTATAGATAACAATATCATGCATTTCATTGGCTTCTTTACTTTTAATATAAACAAATAAATCTCCAAATTTTTGTCCTAACCTAGAAGGGTTAATATTGATTTGTGCTTGAGATGCTTTTTTATGTTTAAAAGCTTTGAACTGCTGTTTTGTTTGAGGCATAAGCCCTAAAGATAAGATAAGCAGAATGATACTGAAAAGTGAAGCTATAAAATAAAAACGGTAAAGAATGATTTTAGCATTTGACCCCAATGCAAAGAGTGCCATGAGCTCATTGTCATTTGAGAGACGTAATAGGGTCATGGCAATAGCAACCAAGAATGAAATAGGTAAAGTATAAAATAAGATAGCAGGTAAGTTATAGGCAAAGAGTTGCATCATCTCTAAAAATGAAATTTGAATGGAAGCTGTTAGTGCTGATATTTTAATAATAAAAACAAGTGAACCAATAAAAAATAGAGGTAGAAATATGGTAAAAAAAGAACTTTGAAAGTTCTTTGATAAGTAGTTTGAGATACTTGTCTGTTTAGCCATAAATGATGAGATTCACGATGCTTTGAACTTGGGTATCAAACATATAGGCGATGAATGTCCCAATGATTAAAAACGGTACAAAAGGGACTTGTGTATCTTTGGCTAATAAAGAAGGAACAAGTGCGACAATAGCAGCTATAAACAGAGCATAAAGAAAACCAGGAAAACCAAGTAAAGCTCCCATTGTTCCAGCTACTATAATGTCCCCTTCACCCATGGCTTCTTTGTTTAAAAAGAAAGAGAGATAGTAGCGTAACAATGTCATACCCCCAACAGCAAGTAAGGCATCTTGAATGGAGTCTAAAAAAGTAGGCGTTATGACGGCTAAAGCTAGAGCTAACAAGTTTAAATTGTCAGGTATTTCCATGTATTTAAAATCTATCATGACAAGGGCTAAAAGTAGGGTAAAGACTGCAAAGACAATAGGAAAGTACCAAACAAGACCCAGTTTGTAAAAAAGAGATACAGCAATGATACCTGTTGCTAGTTCTATAAGAGGGTATTGTATAGAAATTTTTTCAGAACAAAAAGCACATTTTCCTTTTAAAAATGACCATGAAAAAATGGGAATGTTATGGTACCATTTTAAAGGGGTTTGACATGATTGGCATTTAGATGCTGGAAAAACAATGCTTTCGCCTTTGGGAATTCTGTAAATAACCACATTTAAAAAAGAACCAATTAAAATTCCAAAAATAAACACAAAAAGTGCAATAATAAGTTCAGGGTTCATTACAATCCTCCAAAGCGACGGTTTCTGTTGACATATTGGTCAATGATATCTTCTAGTTCAGTAGGGGTAAAGTCGGGCCAAAGTGTTTTTGTAAAGAAAAATTCAGCGTAAGAATTTTGCCAAAGTAAATAGTTTGAAAGACGTTGTTCTCCACTGGTACGAATCATTAAATCTAGGTCGACATAAGGGGTAGGAAGTTCAGCTCCTAAGCTCTCTTCTGTAATCTCTTCGCCACGTTGTGCCAAACGATTAGCTGCTTTGGCTATCTCTTCACGTGAGCCATAGTTAAGGGCTAAAACTTGGGTTACATTAGTATGATGAGCTGTCTCTTTTTTAATATGGGCAATGGTCTCTTGAAGTTTAGGAGAAAAGCCTTCGATATTACCTACTGTCTCAAATTTTGCCCCAAATTTGTGGTAGGTCTCAAGCTCATTTCTAAGCCATGAATCAAGGAGTTTCATCAAAAAAGATACTTCATATTTGGGTCTTTTCCAGTTCTCTGTAGAAAAAGCATAAAAGGTTACGGTCTCAATGGTTTGATGTTCAGCACAATAGCGTGTAATATCACGGGTAACATTAGCCCCAGCTTCATGTCCTTTGGTTCGCACCATTCCTCTCTCTTTTGCCCAACGTCCATTACCATCCATAATGATGGCTAGATGCTTTAGTATGTTTTTTTCTTTGCTCATATATAATCTTTAAAATTTATTGGTTATGTGGCTCTAGCTTTTGACTCTCTTCTAATATTTTAAATGACAAGTCAAGCTTAGAAGCTCTTCCTAAGTCAATACTTTCATCTTTTGTGATGAATATAATACTATTATCCGTTGTTCCAAAAGCAGAACTATCTGCTAGGAGATTATAGCATACTCCCTTTACATTTTTATATTCGATTAAGCTTTTAGCTGAAGAAAAACCATTTTCTTTGTCCATTTCTGCTTTAAATCCAATTTTAACAACATCTAAATCAGCGATAGACTTTAAAATATCATCTGTTTGCCTCATCTCAATGTTCCACTCTTTGCCGATATTGGCTTTTTTTGTTTTTCCAAAATTTGGAGACTTTGGAGTAAAATCAGCCACAGCTGCAGCCATGAAGATAAAGGGTTTTCTCGAGGAACTTTTTAATGTTTTATTCAAATATTTTAAGGTTTCTTCTTTCATTTCTTTAGCTGAAGCAATATCTATGGTAAAAATTTCAGAGGGAATCTCTGTATGCTCTTTAGTAGTAATAAGTGTAACTTCTGCACCTCTTAAATAGAGTGCTGTAGCCAAAGCATTTGCCATTTTCCCAGAAGAGAAGTTGGAGACATAACGTACTTCATCTATTTTTTCACGTGTTCCTCCACCTGTGACAACTACTTTTCTATTTTTCCAATAATCATTTTGGAGTAATAGCTTTGCTGTTTGGTAAAAAATCTCTATGGGTTCGGCCAATGCACCATTTCCTACGTCTCCACATGCTAAAAGTTTTGACTGAGAGTTAACAATACTCGCCCCATTTTTCTTTAAAATATTTAAAGAGTTTATTGTGCTGTAATGTTCTATCATATTGGTATTAGCAGCAGGGGAAACAAGTAAAGGTCTTGTGTAGGCTAGGACTGTTTGTAGTAAAATATTATCAGCCATACCTTGAACCATTTTGTTAATGCTGTTTGCCGTTGCAGGGGCTATGACAAAAACATCACATTTTTTACCAATGTCTATATGGTTAAGGGTATTTGCCCAAGACTCAGAACTATCGGTTAATACAGCATTCCGTGTTAAGGCTTCAAAAGTAAGGGCTGAGACAAAACGTTCAGCTGAACTTGTCATCACTACATGTACAGAAGCTCCAGCTTTAACAAAAAGACGGGCTAAGTCACAAGCTTTGTAGGCTGAGATGCTTCCTGTGACGCCTAAAAGAATGCTTTTCCCTGTTAAGTTTACCTTACTCATTATTTCCCAAAAAACTTATAAAAAAAGTCAGGTAATATTTTAAGAGCAGTTCGAGTAATTGCTAGTGAACCTTTTGAAACATTTTTATTGAGTGTTGTTCCTGCTGCAACAATGACATCGTCTTCTATGGTTACGGGTGCAACTAATTGGCAGTCTGAACCTACAAATACATTTTTACCTATAATCGTTTTATATTTAGCTTTTCCATCGTAATTACAAGTGATGACACCAGCTCCTATGTTAGAACCCTCATCAATAGTAGCATCACCAATATAAGCCAAATGTCCAGCTTTTACACCTGTGAGTGTAGATTTTTTAACTTCTACAAAGTTACCAATGTGTGTGCCTTTTAGATGCGTTAATGGGCGAACTCTTCCCATTGGTCCAACATCAGAGTCTTCGATGATGGAGTCTTCAATGACAGAGTTTGTTTTGATATGAGCGTTAATGAGTTTTGAAGCACCTAAAATAGTGACACCATTTTCTAAGATACATTCACCTTCAAAAGTAGCACGACAATCAATGTAGATGCTATGAGGAAAACGCATGGTTACCCCTTGTGCCATAAGCTCTTTTTTGATTCTTTCTTGCATGATAATTTCTGCATCTGCTAAGTCAAGTTTTGAGTTTACCCCTTTAAACTCTTCTTCTTCCACATAAATAGGGCTGACGGTTTTGTTTTCATCTACAGCCATTTTGACGATATCTGTTAAGTAATATTCTTCTTGTGCATTATCATTTGAGAGTAGGGGAATGTAACGGTTAAGAAGTTCTGTATTGACACAGTAGATACCTGCATTAACGGTTTTAGTCTCTAGTTGTACTTCATTACAATCTTTCTGCTCAACAATCTCTTTAACCTCTTCATTTTCAATAATAACACGACCATAACCATGAGGGTTATCAAGTTTAATAACCGACATATTGATGTCAGCATCTCCCCCTGTTAGAGCAAGTAAAGAATTTTGGGTAATGAGAGGCATATCTCCATTTAAAATAAGAGTCTTTTCATATTTGGTTGTAACTCCTTTCATTGCTCCACCCGTTCCAGGAAACTGCTCTGCATCTTGCATATGGAAGTTAATATTTTTATACTCAGCTTCTATAGCAACTTGTACTCTTGGGGCTTGGTGGTAAAGTACTACTGTAATGTCATCTGATAGTTTTTGTGCTGCATCAATGGCATGAAAAAGCATTGATTTACCTGAAATTTCATGAAGAACTTTAGGGGTAGTAGATTTCATTCTACTTCCTTTACCTGCTGCTAAAATGACGATAGAGATTGACATATGAAAGACCTTTGCTTTATAATATATTATTTTTTGTGATTATATCAGATGAGTACTAATAAATGTGCTATACTTTTTAAAAAATAAAATTTAAGAGAAAGAGATTATGAAAAAGATAGGAATAAAATTTGAGAAGCTATTAGACTATGAACGTTTTGAACCATTACAATATTGGCTAGATTATGATTTTGAATATGAAGACCTTGAAGAGCATACAGAAGAAAAAAAAGTAATAGAGTTAGAATTAGAAGAAGATGAAGATAGAGAAGAAGATCTTGAGATGTTACAGGTTTTCCTTGAGAAATTGGATAGCAATGAAATTTTTTATGAACTTTTTGTGATGGATGGCGACTGGAAAAAGATAGAGTCTAAAACATTTATTGATGCTTTGCTTTGAGCTATTATGAAAAACAATTGTATTCAATAGTAAATAATTTATTTTTATGATAATGGTAATTATTAAGCAAAATAATTGTAGAGGAAATACACATTTTTTTTGCTTAACTTAAGAAATAAATAACTTTTAAACTCACTGTAATATAATCTGACTATATTAATGACATAAGTTCACTAAATACTATATGAAGTATAAATCAGTTTAATGATTATGTATTTTATTATCATTTAGCATCAGCTGTAATAACACTAATAGCGTCAGCAATTACTATATTACACACTTATTAGATTTCAAAATATAAATATTATCTTTTAGATAAGATGTAGCTATATTTTAGATAGGATGTCTTAGCTTATAAGCTGAAGTCAAAACATTTTTGATCACATTTATTAAGGAGAACCAAATATGTCAAAGAAAATAGAAGTTGGTCCAGTTGGTTATATGCCACAATCGGCACCATCTATGGGTGTAGAACTCTCACCTGAAGGTAAAGCGTTACTATATGGTAACATCGTAGAAGAAGAAGAGGCGATGAGAGATGCTGCTAAAGCACTACTCACTATGGACAATCCTACAATTTTCCCTGGTCCACAAGTACTATGGGATTGGAGAGAAGATGTTGCTGACAAATCAGCTGCAATCTTAGACCTAGCAGCAGAGATTCCTGGTTGTAAAATCATTCCTATGCCTGATTACAGACCAAAGTATCCAAAAATTGATGTTAAGGCTGAGATTAATCCAAATCACCCTAACTTAACTATCCTTGATAACAAGATTAAAGCTTGTGTTTTTGTTGGTGTACACTGTCACTATGCAAATCTTTCTTTAAGAATGATTAGAGCTGGTACTAGTTGTTATACAATTGCAATGTGTGCGATGATGGGTCATGAAGAAGCGATGGCTTCTATTAGAGATGTACATGCTGATTCTATTCATAAATTCAAAGATATTGTTATTGAAGTTAGAAATGAACTTGGTATTGAACATACTACAACGATGCCTCCAGAAAACCCTTCTTTACCAAAAGAGGACTGGGGATCACTTTCGCCTGCTGATTATGGTGAGTACAGAAGTCTCATCATGTCTAAAAAAGGTGAACACGTTACAGCTGTTGAATAAGAATAGGAGATATAAATGAGTTTAAACAAAAAATTAGTTGATATGGACTACCTCTTAAATGAGGCTCCAAGAGAACAGCACTTTATTACAGGTGCACAAGCTATGGCTGAAGCTGTAAAAAGAGCAAGTGTTGATATGGCGATTGCTTACCCTATTACACCACAGTCAGAAGTAATGCACCTTGTTGGTGACATTTACGCACAAGGTCACATTAAAGAATACTATAGAGCTGAAGAAGAGCTTGGTACTATGTCTGCAATTGCTGGTGCTGCTAGAGGTGGTGTAAGACTATTTACAGCAACTTCAGGACCGGGGCTTTTAAGAGGATTAGAAGCAATTGTTTCTTGGCCTGGACATAGAGTACCATGTGTACTTGGTGTACTTACAAGAGTTATTAATGCACCACTTTCAATTCAACCAGATAATATTGAAATGGCATACTTAATGCATTCAGGTGTGATTATGCTTCATGCTGAAAATCAGCAAGATACATTTGACTTCACTTTAGCAGCGTTTGCTATTACTGAAAAAGTTGATGTTTATATTCCTGTATCAGTATCAACAGAAGGTTTCTTTGTAACCCATGCAAAAGGTTATGTTGATATGATGAGTGAAGAGTTAGCCTTTACTGAACCAGATCCGTATCATGCACCAGTTCCGGCAATGGACAATGAAGTTCCACCAGCGAGAATTCAAAGAGATGCTCCTGTTCAAAAATCAAACTTTATGTCTTACTTGATTCACTCAGTATGGCAACAAGAGATTTGGGATTCAAACCAAAGAGCAATGAAGTATATCTACCAATATTTAGGTGGACCAATTGAAGTACTTAACCCTGGTTCAGATGTTATGATTGTTGCTTCTGGTTGTGCTGCTGCTCAAGCTAGAGAAGCACATAGATATGCACAAGAAGAAGGTATTAGTGTAGGTTTTGTTAAAGTAAAGTCTATTAGACCTTGGCCAAAAGATGAGATTCGTGAAGCACTTAAAACAGCTAAGACTGTTATTGTTCCTGAGCATAATATTATTGGATGGTTATGTAAAGAAGTTAAAGCTGCAATTCCAAACTCTGGTATTGTTGTTGAAGGTCCAAGAGTATATGGTGGTATGACACTACCAGTAGAATTAATTATGACAGAAATTTATGACGCATTAGGCATGAAATCTGAAATATTACAAGCATAAAGGATAGACAATGAGTTTAAATTATATGGTTCCAGCGTCAAAGTTTAAAAGATATTTACCAAAAGATTATGTTGAATTGGTAAATTATGGTCCATTTGGTAAAGACTTTTCAGAAGTTGGAACTAAAAATATGGGTAAATATAAAGAGTTAGTAGAAGAGCACCCAATGTGTTCTGGATGTTGGATGGCTTATTATATTAAGATTATCTTTGCATCACTTCCTAACCCTGAGCATACAGTAACTATTGGTACAGCTGGATGTGGTAGACTTGCAATTTCTCAAGCTGCTGTTCCATTTATCTATGGTAATTATGGGGATCAAAATGCAATGGCTTCTGGAATTACCAGAGCATTCAGATTAAGATTCCCTGACCAGCAAAAAGATGTTATTACTATTGCTGGTGATGGTGGTATGATGGACATTGGTTTCTCAATGACAATGCACGCATGGTTTAGAGGTGAAAAATTCACAACTATTATGCTTGATAATGAAGTTTACGGAAACACTGGTGGACAAGAGTCAGGAATGAGTATTAAGGGTGCTGTTCTTAAAATGTCTCCAAAAGGTAAAAACTTTAATAAAATGCCTGCAATGCAATTAGCAATTACTGCTGGATGTGTGTATGTTGTAAAAATGTCTCCAACAAATATTAACAAAGCTGCTAAAGCAATTAGAAGAGCAATCTTCGCAGCTAGAGAACTTGGACCAACATTTATTCATGCGTATACATCTTGTAACATTGAGTATTCAATTCCAACTCCAGATGTATTTAAAGATGCTAGAGAGATGGAAAAAGGACGTTTTGCATTTGAAGAATTCATGACTGATGAAGCTAAAGAACTGTTTAAAGTTGTAGAAGCTAAAAAGAAAAAGAAGGTAAGTTAATGTCAGAGTCAATCGTAAATAGAAAAAGATATAACATGAGAATTTCAGGGCTTGGTGGACAAGGGGTTGTTACCTCTGCCCACATTCTTGGAGCCTCAATGGACAATGCTGGTAAGTATGCATCTCTAGTACCATTTTTTGGTTCAGAGAAAAGAATGGCACCAGTTGAAGCATATGTAAGAGCATCTTCAGAGCCAATTTATGAAGTTGGTGAAGTTGTTTATCCAGATATTATTATGATTTATCATTCACAAGTTGTAACACATGGTAAGTCTTATACAATGCCTTTTTACACAGGTCTTAAAAAAGATTCATTAATCATCATTAACTCTGATATTGATGTTCTTGCTGATGAAGATAAAGAGGTATTAAATAGACTTAATGCAAAAGTTATTCAATTTGAAGCAACTGAATTGGCAATGCAAGTTGCTGGTACTGAACTTGCTACTAACATGGCAATGATGGGTATGGTTCTTGGTGTAACTGGTCTTGTTGATAAAGACAATATCGAAGCAGCTGTAAGAGAAAGATTCTTGGGAAACTCATTTGTTGCTTCTGGTGGTACAGCATCACTGGATTCAGCTATTGAGAAAAAGTTTAAGAAAAAAGAAGAGTTACTTGCTAAAAATATGGAAGTAATTAACAAAACTTTTGAGATGGCTGCTTCTATTGATTTAGAAAATGCCCCTCTAATTACTAAAATTGAAATATAACAAAGGATAAAAATGTACTACGTAGCAAAAGTTGATTCGGATAAATGTTCAGAGTATAAGTGTAACATGTGTACACTTTACTGTCCAGAAGCAAATACATTAATGTATGATGAAAAAAATAAAACTTCATGGGTTGATGAAGATAGATGTAAGGGATGTGCAATTTGTGTATACGTTTGTTCTGATCTTCTTGACAGAAATTGTATTGAAATGGCAATGGTATCAACTGAAGGATAATTCCTTTGGATGTGAGGAGTTTACTCCTCATATCACTGCTCAACTCCTCTTGTAAACCTACAAGAGCACACACTGTTCTGCCATGTGTTTAAGATTTATCCTCATACTTATTAGAATGAAGTTAAACTTTACGCACATGGCATAATGGAAGTATAAATATATTAGGAGACAATATGGCAAATTTAGGCCCGGCTGATTATTCACCGTATCCAGTTGCAACTTATGATGGGTTATATACACCACCAGAAGGTAAAGCAATGCTTTTAACCGATATGGTTGATGAAGAAGTGGCAATGAGAGAAATTGCTAGAGTAATGTTAACAAGTGAAAACCCAACTATCTTCCCTGGTCCACAAGTATTATATGCTTGGAGTGATGAGGCGAAGAAAAAAGCGACACTTATTAAAGAGATGGCAGATGTTTTAGGTGCTAAAATGATACCAATGTATGATTATAGACCAAAATATCCTAAAATTGATGCAGAAGTTGAGATTAACCCTAACCATCCTAACTTAACAATTTGGCACAACAATATTAAGGCATGTATATTTATTGGTGTACATTGTCACTATGCAAATGTTGCGTTGAAAATTGTGAGATCTGAAACTGATTGTTATACCATTGCAATGTGTGCCTTATCTGGTCACGAAGATGCTATGGCAACTGTTAGAGATCAGCATTCTGAAGATTTAGCACGATTTATTGAAATCGCTAAAGAAGTCAAGCAAGAGCTTGGTAAATAAAGACTAGGAGGTTTTATTATGACAAAAAGAGCTGATATGACAGCAGAAAAGAACTGGGCAGGGCAGAAAATAGTTTCGCCTGATTATTTACTTTTTGAAGCACCTAGAGAAAAACACTTCATGACTGGTTCAGAAGTAGTTAAAGAGGCAATGAAGAGATGTACTGTAGATGCATCAGTATCGTACCCAATTACACCACAATCAGAAGCTGCTCACCTTATTGGTGAGTTATGGGCTGAGGGTTACATTGGTACATACTTTAGAGGTGAAAATGAGTTTGGTGTTATGTCTGAGGTTGCAGGTTGTGCAATGGCAGGTGCTAGAACAGTAACCACAACATCAGGTCCTGGTACACTTAGAGCAATGGAAAACTTTCCAATGTGGTCAGGTACAAGAATTCCATGTCAACTAATTTTAATGGCTAGAGGTATTAACTCACCATTAACAATTCAGCCAGATAATTTAGAAGTTTCTTTCTTGCTTGAAACTGGTTGTATGATTTGGTATGCAGAAAATGTTCAAGAACTTTTTGATATGACAATTGCAGGATTCATTGTAGCTGAAAAGCCAGATGTACATGTGCCAGTTATTACAGCTGTTGATGGTTTCTTTGTATCACATACAAGAGAATCTGTAATGTTACCAGCTGATGATATCGCATTACCACCTTATGACCCATATGCAGCACCATTACCTCCAATTGATTCAGAGATGCCTCCAGGAAGATTCCTTAGAGATCCATTTGTAATGAAGTCTAACTATATTTCTTATGCAACACATGCTTCATGGCAGTGGGAAGTTCGTTCAGCAGCTGATAGATCAAGAAAATATGCTGAACATTTTTTAAAAGGTCTTGTTCATATAACTGGTGATGAAGATGCAGAGATTGTATTTGTTGCTTGTGGAACAGCATCTCATCAAGCTAAAGAAGCGAACAGAGAGCTTAGTAAATTAGGAGTTAAGTCAAAAGTTGTTAAATTAAGAACAATTAGACCGTTCCCAACTGAAGAGTTAATTGAAGCGACAAAAGATGCTAAATATATTTTTGTACCAGAATTTAATATTATTGGTTGGTTAAATAATGAAGTAGTAAAAGCACTTTATGGAAAATCTAAAGCTGAAGTTGTCGGGAAACCTAGAGTTGCTGGTGGTATGTCAATGCCAGTTGAGACAATTCTTAAAGAAGTTGCAGACTTCACGAAAATAGATATAGGAGTATAATATGTCAGTAGATATTTATAAAATTAACCCTGAGTTTAGAGATATTATGCCTAAAGACATTATTGATCTTGAGGATAATGCTACTTGGCATGCAACAGCAACTAAAAATCGTGGTATTTCTGATCTTACCGATAAAAAAGAGATTCTTGAAGAACACTCACTTTGTGCTGGTTGTCCAGAAGCTGCTGCATTAAGATATATCTTAACAGCACTTCCAATTCCAGAAGATACCATTATTGTTAATTCAACTGGTTGTACTTCATTGATGTTCCCACACATTGCATTACACACAGTGCATTCACTTTTTGGTAACCAAAACTCAGTTGCATCTGGAATTAAAAGAACTTTAGACTGGAGATTCCCAGATAAAACTAAAGATGTTATTGTTTTAGCAGGTGATGGTGCAACTATTGATATCGGTCTTGACTATACTTTACAGTCATGGTTTAGACAAGAGAATATTACGACTATCTGTTTTGATAATGAAGTTTATGCAAACACAGGTGGACAAGAGTCTGGTTCTACACCAAAAGGTCAAGTATTTAAAATGGCACCAAAAGGTAAAGTTTTTGAAAAAGTACCAATGTGGGAATTAGCCGTAACTTCAGGTTGTCAGTACTCTGTTAAATTAACAGCGTCAGCACCTAAAAAAGTTGCTAAAGTTCTTAGAGAAGCTGTACTTGTTGCTAGAGAACTTGGACCTACCTACATTCACTTATACACACCATGTATTCTTGAAATTGGTTTGGCTGCAAATGAAGGTTTATGGGAAATGAAAGAGCAAGATAAAGATAGATTTGACTCTTTCCGTTATGTTTCTCCAGAAGCTGAAGAATATTTAAAAGAATGTAAAGCAAAAGGACTTTTATAATGGCAAAAGATTCGATTAAAATTAGAATGCCTGCTCTTGGTGGGCAAGGGGCTGTAACAGCTGCACATATTGCTGCTACTGCTGCTGACACTGAAGGTTACTACGCTGTTTCTAACCCATTTTTTGGGGCAGAAAAAAGAATGGCACCTTCTGAGTCTTACACACGAATTGGTACAGTACCTATTTATGATAGAGGAGAAGTAATTTACCCAGATATTGTTATGATTTATCACCCACAAGTTGTTACTATGGGTAAATCATATACTATGCCTTTTTATGCTGGTATTAAAGACAATGGTTTGGTTATCATTAACTCTGATATGGAACTTTTAACAGAGGTAGATAAAAAGATTTTAGCTGATAAAAATGTAAAAGTACTTACAAGAGACTTTACTAAATTTGCTATTGATATTGCTGGTACTGAACTGGCAACGAACATGGCAATGTTAGGTGCATTATTTGGTACTTTAGGTACAATTGGTAAACCAGCTATTGAAGAGGGAATTAAAGATAGATTTCTTAAAAAATATACAGCTTCTGGTGGTACTGCATCACTGGATTCAGTTATTGAGAAAAAGTTTAAAAAGAAAATGGACTTGATTAACAAAAACCTTGAAGCTGCATCAGCTGCTTTTGATTTATCAGAAGCATGGGCTAAAGAAGTAGGTTTAGAGCCTATGTTACTTGATCCATCTCACGTTGTACCAGTAGATACTGGATTTGTAACAGCTTAAGTTTTAATAACTGTGCTTAAGCACAGTTATTAGCTTAGATTTTTTTAAAATATTACATAAATACAAATTTTGTCTTTTTCTAATATTTTCTTCAAGGTTCTATCATGATTTCCTCTTTTGTAATCACAGGTTTTTTAGGTGTAGGTAAAACTACCATGCTCACAAATAGTGTCAAAGAAAACTTTGCTGACAAAAAAATAGCCATTATTGTGAATGAATTTGGTGATGTAGGGGTTGATAGTAAGATTCTTAAAAATGTTCACAGCGAAGTACTTGAGATCTCTGAGGGCTGTATCTGTTGTCAGTTGGCTGAAGAGTTAGAGGCTGGTGTTTTAGAGATTATAGAAAAATATAGTCCTGAAATTATTTTTGTAGAGACTTCTGGGGCTTCTGAGCCTTTTCCTATTTTTCTTTCATTACAAAATTTAGGCATTTCAGTCGATGGAATTATTTGTGTCATAGACTCTAAAAACTTTTCTAGTTATAAAGAGAACTCTACAGCTAAATATCAATTGGGTGGCTCAAATATTATTGTACTTAATAAGACAGACTTAGTAAATGAAGAAGAGATTAAAATACTTGAATCTGAAATAGCTGAGATTAAAGAGGAGTATAATATTAAAAATACCATGACAGGTGAACCTATATTTAAAAACTATATAACACATAGGGCAGAGCAGGGCATAGTGGGTAAAGAGGTCTTTGAAGGTATTTACAAGGTCGAGGAAGTAGTAGAGTTTGCACAAGACTTTAAACACCTTAACCATACCCTAAAAGATTCCATTACTCAAAAAGTAGCTTACCTAAAAGAAGATATTAATTTTGATGATGTAGACCAAATTTTAAAAAATATTCCAGAGTTTATCTATAGAGTTAAAGGGATAGTTAAAGTAAAAGATGTACCCAATGCTATTTTTATAAATTATTCATTTGGAGATGCCTCTTTTGAGGAACTACTAGCATATCAAGAAAAATCGTTATTAATTTTTATTGGGGAAAATGTAGCCAAAGAAGTAGATGCTTTAACAGAAAAATTTGATATTTTAAATGTACCTAGGTTTTCAATTTTTAAAAGCTAAGAAGATAGGTTATAGACTTTATTTCTTCTCCACACCCTTTACACAAAGAAAAAGCTACACTACTTCTAAGTATACTTTTTATTTAGGAGTTCTAAAATGATAGAAAAACTCATAAACTTTTCATGGCATAATCGATTTTTAATTATGGCAACGACCATATTACTTTTATTAGGGTCGTTTTGGGCAATTAAAAATACACCACTTGATGCATTACCTGACCTTACCCCTCCACAGATTATTGTCTCTGTGAAGTGGCAAGGGCAGTCTCCTCAACTCATTGAAGACCAAATTATCTACCCTTTAACCAATGCACTTATGTCCGTAGCAGGAGCTAAAACCGTTCGTGCTTTTTCCTCATTTGAGAATGCTTTGGTCTATGTTATTTTTGAAGAGGGACATGACATTTATTTTTCTCGTGACAGGGTTGCTGAAAAAATCAATGAGCTACTGCCTACTTTTCCTAAAACAGCACAAGTAAAAATGGGTCCTGATGCGACTGGTATTGGATGGGTTTATGAATATGCTCTAACCTCTAAAACCAAAGACCTCTCAGAGCTTTATGATTTACAACAGTACTATTATAAATATGCACTTTTAGGCATTAATGGTGTGAGTGAAGTAGCAACGGTTGGAGGTTTTGAAAAGAATTATCAAATTACCATTGATGAGCAAAAGCTAGTAGAACAAGGCTTAACCATTCAAGAGGTAACCAAAGCCATACGAGAAAACAATGAAGACCGTGGAGGTCGGATTATTTTAGAAAATGGGTATGAGCAGATAGTTCAAGCCAATGGTTACGCTAAAACAGTAGAAGATTTGGCTGACATTGTGATAAACAATCACTATCATGGAAAACCCCTTAAGATTTCTGATGTGGCTTCTGTAGATATGGTACCCTCTTATCGTCGTGGTATGGCAGATTTAAATGGAGAGGGTGAAGTCATTGGAGGAATTGTCATTGTTCGTTATAAAGAGAATGCCTATGCTGTAATCCAAGAGATTAAAGAGAAGTTAGACAAAATCAAACTCTCCGATGTGGATGTCATTACCACCTATGACCGTTCAGACCTTATCTCTAAAGCCATTGATACTTTAACGCATACACTTTTAGAAGAGTCCATAGTTGTTTTGCTGATTGTTTTAATGTTTCTATTACATTTTCGTTCTGCTTTAGTGATTATTTTGACCCTTCCTCTTACCATCGCCATTACTTTTCTTTGGATGAAGTGGGCAGGAGTTGAGTCTAATATTATGTCATTAGGAGGTATTGCCATTGCCATTGGAGCAATGATAGATGCTTCTATTGTTATGGTTGAAAATGTACACAAAAAACTCCAAGCTGCAGGAGGTGAAAAACTGCAAGGTGACGAGAGAATAAAAGTTATTCTTGATGCTGCAAAACAAGTTGGACGACCTATTTTCTTTGCATTAATTTTAATTGTAATTTCTTTCTTACCTATCTTTGCTCTTTCAGGTCAAGAGGGGGCATTGTTTAAACCTTTGGCATACACTAAAACTTTTGCCATGTTAACGGGAGCTATTATCTCTATTACGCTTGTGCCCATTTTAATGGTCTATTTGATTCGTGGTAAAATTTTAGATGAAAAGAAAAACTGGTTAAATCAGTTTTTTATTTTACTCTATTCTCCATTGCTTAAAGGAGCATTATGGTTACGCTTTTTTGTTCCTTTTGTTCTTGTTGGGGTGATTGCGTATGGGGTGTGGATTTATGAACAACAAAAGTGGGAATTTATGCCACCACTTAATGAGCAAACCTACATGTATATGCCTGTAACACCTTATGGAATTGGGATTGACATGGCAAAAGAGCTCACCCAAAAAACAGACAAAATACTCAAAGAGAATTTTCCAGAAGTGCTAACCGTCTTTGGAAAAGCTGGTCGAGCTGACACAGCCACTGATCCAGCACCTTTGTCGATGATTGAGACCATTATTACCTTTAAGCCAGAAAGCGAGTGGCGAGAGGGAATGACCTATAAAAAACTACTCAACGACATGGAAGAGATGCTTCAAATAAAAGGCTTAACCAACTCATGGACATACCCAATTCGTGGACGAATTGACATGTTGCTCTCAGGCATTAGAACCCCTTTGGGCATTAAACTTTATGGGGATACCTCTGAAGAGTTAGCAAAACAAGCACAGGTAATAGAGAAACGGCTTAAGGCTTATGGGGGAACACAGTCTGTTTTTGCCGACAAGGCAAATTCTGGTTATTATCTAAACATTGATTTAGATGATGAAAAAATAGCTGAATATGGAATCACTAAAAACCTCATTTTAGATACCATTTCCAATGGTGTCGGAGGTGCAACGGTGGCTACACTTTATGATGGTATTAAGCGTTACCCAATTTCTGTACGTTATGAACAGAGTAAGCGTTCAGATTTAACCAGCATTGGAAGTATACGTGTTAAAACACCTTATGGCTACACTCCTTTGGAAACCTTTGCGAGATTGTACTATAAAGAAGCACCATCTATTTTAAAGGCTGAAAAGGGTAAAAAAGTTATTTTCATCTATATTACCCCAAACCAAGGGGTTACCTCACAGGTTTATAAAAAAGAGGGTATCAAACTTTTAGAAGACTTGAAACTACCAACAGGGTATTATTATGAATGGGCTGGAGAGAGTGAATACTTAGAATCAGCTATGAAACGTTTAACTTTTATTGTGCCTATTACACTGTTTATCACCTTTATTCTTATCTATTTAGGGCTAAATAATCTTAGAAATGCACTCATTGTATTTTTCACTTTACCTTTTGCAGCTGTGGGAGGAATTATTTATTTAGATATGCTCGACTTCAACTTCTCTATTGCTGTGGTTGTTGGGTTTTTGTCACTTATAGGGGTGGCAACAGAGACGGCGATTGTCATGATTATTTATTTGGAAGAAGCTGTAGGAAAAGTGACCAAAAGAACCAAAGAGAACATTAGATATGCCATTTATGAAGGGGCAGTTCTTAGAGTTCGACCAAAGCTTATGACTGTATTTGCTATTTTGGGTGGATTATTACCTATTATGTATATTACAGGCGTTGGGTCAGAAGTAATGCAACGTATTGCTGCTCCTATGATTGGTGGGGTTGTGAGTTCAGCTGTGTTGACGCTCTTGGTTATTCCTGCTGTTTATTATATGGTGATTAAGAAGGAGAAGTAATTTTATTACTTTTTATTAATATTAAATATTTAATATTGTTTTAACTTTACATTAAATATTTACTTGTTATTATTACATATATTTAAACATAAAGCGAGTAAATTATATGAAACAAACAATTTTTGGAATAATTTTAGGTTTATTATTAGTATTGACTATATCTGTAGGATTTGAAATTCAAGAAAAATATGAAACGATGAATGCAAATGATTATACGATACCAACAGAATTTACTGTTGATATTGATGGTATTAAATATAGAAAACAAGCTTAACTATACTTTTAGTTTTTAGGTTTAGTGACACTTTCTTTGGTTTTTAGTGGTGTTGCTGAATCTTTAGTTGACTCTTCAGCAACTTTAATTGTTCCTGCACAGTTTGTTAATATTAGCATAGAAATAACCAATAAACTTTTCTTCATCATAACAATCCTTTGAAATATAATAGCTATAAGCTTTAGTAATTATAGTTATATTTAGTTCAATTAGAGTTATATGTATATTTGTTTGAATGGGAATGAAAAACTGTTACCTATTTACTCGTAAACCTTAGAGTATTCTTAAAATGTGTTTGAATATTTCACACTTTTTGGAATTGTTATGCTACATTTTGTAGCTTCTTTGGTACTGGAAATTTCTATTGTTCCTTGGATTGTTTGTTCTATTAACATCTTTAAGATGTACAAACCAAGTCCTGTTCCTTTAGATTCATGTTTAGTTGTAAAGTATGGGTCATATATTTTATCAATAATCTCATCTGAAATACCACAACCTGTATCTGTAATAGTAATAGTTACAGATTTTTCTGTGGCTTCAACAAAAATAATAATTTCGGAATTATTATAGTCTTTTTTAAGTAAACAAGCATCCATTGCATTATTAATAAGAATGAGTAAGGCTTGAATAAGTTCTGACCTATAGGAGGTAATTGTTATTTCTGGATGTTGAATATATCTAATTTTAATATGCTCTTTTTGAATAGAAGAGACAAGGTTTAAAGTTCCCTCAATAAGGCTAGAGATTGTAAAGTTTTCTAATTTTTTGTTATGTTTAAAATAATTAAGAAAATCATTAATGGTTTGAGACATATATTCTGTTGTTGTCTCAAGGTTATCAAGATAGTTAGAAAACTTTTCTTTAGAAAGTTGTTCTTTTTTATAGTCAATGTCCATATTTAAAACAACACCATTAATTTCTGAAAGGGGTTGTCTCCATTGGTGGGCAATCATGTTAATAAGTTCTCCCATGGATGCTAGTTTATTTTGTTGTACTAATAGATGCTCTTGCTTCTTTTTTTCACGTTCAATAAGATTGATTTTGTATGCGAGTATAAAAGAGAAGAATAATGCTTCAATCAATATGAGTAATTGAAAGATATAGTCCGAATGAATATTAATCATTACAATATTTAAATATTGAAGAGGCAAAAGTAGACCTACAAAGGCAATAGTTGACCAAATAATAGCGTAAAACTTGGCAATGGTATCTTGTTTAATATAAGCTAAGTAGTAAGTTACACTGATAATCATGATAACAAAAATTACAAGTAAAGTAAAAAATATATTAAAAAGTAATTGCGCATAAAAAAATAGTTCTGCTTCAAGTACATAGATATTAATGAGTATGGTAATAATAAAGTAGAGTATAAAGTAATTAAATATTTTATGCATTTTGGGTAATTTTTCTTTAAGACCTAAGATAGATTGAACAAAAAGTGTTAAAAAAATAAAGAATGCACCAGAAGAGATATAAAAAAGATAGGTGTAGGATTCAAAATAACGTTGAGAAAATCCAAAAAGTCCTAGAAAATAAATACCTAACCAAAATACATAACCCACATAATAGATATAGGCCCGAACCCGTAGTAAGAAATAGAGAAATAAGTTATAAAGAAGCATGAGTAGCATACCTCCAAAAAAGATACCCTCTAGCATATTATAAGTTTGATAATAATTGACTAGATAGTCTTGGGAAACTAGGACAAGATTTAAATTAATTTTATTATAGTTTTTGATTTTAAAGTAGACGACTACTTCACCATTTTTTTGAATAGTAAGAGGAAAAATCATATGGTTGGTATTAAATTTCCTATTAGGATTTTTAGAGGTTACACCATCCTCTATATGTTCTATTATTTTTTCATTTTCTGTTAAATAATAGTCTATTTTATAAGTAAATTGATTTTCAGATTTTAAATAATATGTTTGTTTTGTATCGCTATCATTTTTAATTTTTATTCTAACCCAGTAAGATTTATTACTATATTTAAAGGAGGTAAAAGAATTTTTATTATTTTCCCATTGTCGATGCTTCAGGTCATGAGGGGTTTCTGTTTCTATTTGAGTGAGTGTATAGGTACAATAATCTGTTGTCTCATATTTTTCAGCACCTTTGATAGTAAGTATTTTAGCAAATGAAAATTGTAAAAAAAAGAAGGAAAGAAATATAATTAGTTTATAAATAGAGAACTCCTTTTTTAGATTGAGTAATATTATATAACTTTTTTAATCATTTAGCTATAATTTTAACAAAATTAATGAGGAAATTTTAATGCATAAAATTGCGATTATGGGTGCAATGCCTGAGGAGATAGAACCATTATTAAAAAAAGTTGATAATGTGAAAGAAGTAAAGTATGCGAATAATACTTATTATGAAGCAACTTACAAGGGGAAAGAACTTGTTATTGCTTATTCAAAAATAGGTAAAGTCTTTTCTTCCTTGACAGCTGTTAGCCTTTTGGAAAAATTTAAGTGTGATATGCTTCTTTTCTCTGGTGTGGCAGGTGCTATTAATCCTAATTTAAACATTGGTGATTTAGTGATTGCTGATAAACTTTGTCAGCATGATTTGGATATTTCTATTTTTGGACATGACTTTGGTTATGTTCCTGAGGGAGATAAATTTGTTCAGACAGATAAAGAGTTACGTGAAATTGCTAAAATAGTAGCCCAAGAAAATGGCTTAAATTTAATAGAAGGAACGATTGCGACAGGTGATCAATTTGTAGCATCTAATGAGCGTAAAGAGTTTATTGCTAAAAATTTTGGGGCTGATGCTTTAGAAATGGAAGGGGCTTCGGTAGCTGTAGTTTGTGATGCCTTGAATATCTCATTTTTTATATTAAGAGCCATCTCCGATACAGCAAATGATGATGCTGGAATGGACTTTGATGAATTTATGGTGGGTTCAGCAAAAATTTCAGCAAATTTTATTTTGAATATGGTTGAAAAAATAGATTAATGCGTAGAGAAATAAGCCCACAATTAAACATTAGTAAAAAGCTTCTTCGTGTCGCAGGTAAAACCAATGCTAACTTTAGACTTATCTCTGAGGGAGATAAAGTGTTAGTTGGTTTGAGTGGAGGAAAAGATTCTTTGGCTCTTATTCACATAATGAAGCACATTCAGCGTCATGCACCATTTAAGTTTGAGTTTGAGGCATGTACTATTAATTATGGTATGCCAGGAGAACACTATAGTGATTTAATTGAACATTGTAAAAAATATGAAATTAAACATACAGTGTATGAGACTAACATTTATGAGATTTCCAATGATGCAATTCGTGAAAATTCTTCTTTTTGTTCTTATTTTTCTCGGATGCGAAGAGGAGCTTTATATACTTTTGCCGAAGATAATGGTTTTACAAAAGTTGCTTTAGGACATCATTTTGATGATTCTGTAGAGAGTTTCTTTATGAACATGTTTTACAATGGAACAATGAGAGCTATGTCTCCTATTTATAAAACAAACCGTGGGTTTCATTTAATTCGACCTCTTATTGAAGCTCGAGAAAAACAGCTTCGTGCATTTGCAGAGGATAATAATTTACAACCCATAGGTGATGAAGCTTGTCCAGCGATGCTTAAAGAGGTAAAAATGCCTCATGCAAGGGCGAGTACTAAAGTATGGTTGAAAAATCTGGAACAAGAGAATTCTCGCGTTTTTAAAATGATACGTGCATCATTTAAACATATACATGATGATACATTTTTAGACCCTAAGCGTTGGGAACGAGATGATATTTAATCATATATTTCATTGCTTTTTTTAAATTTAGCTATAATTCTTTTATAATATGACAAAGGAAATTGAATGTCAAATGATGAAAAAGAGCCCAAACTAAAAAAAATTGTTTCAGCTGCTGATGGGCTTAGTTTGGGTATTTCTATGGTAGTTGCAATTCTTATTGGTGTAGGATTAGGATTGTTAATGAAGAATTTTTTTGAGATACCTTGGTTGCTTTGGCTTGGAGTATTTTGGGGTATTGCTGCAGCGATCTTAAATGTCTATAAGGCTTATGAAAAACAAAAAAAATCGTTAGATGAATTAGCAGATGATCCACGTTATAGACATCATAAATATGATAATTCAGATGATGAGGATGACAAATATTAATGAAAAAAGTTCTTTTGGCTTTATTTTTAGTTGACTTAGGTTTGGCTCTTATTGTATATATGTGGAAAGGTCAAGTTTGGTTAATTAATTCACAAGTTGCTTTTCTCTCTTCTTCTTTAATTGTATTAGCTTCTATGAAATCTTATAAAAATATGGTTTCGAATGCTATTGCTGCAGGGGCTGTAGCAGATGATGGACGTGATACATTAGAAAAATTAGAAGATCCTTATGCATTGTATGATGAGGTAAAGATGATTGAAGAAGAAAAAACTTTAGTTGAAGTTGTAAAAGAAGAACGAGTGACCTTAAAAAAGGGTCGTCGGTCTATTTGGAAAACAACAAAAGATACAAAAGCCTCTTTTTCTTTTTATCGTTTAAGTGCTTATGCTATTTTGGTCTTGGGATTTTTTTATCTTAATAGTAATAAAACTTTAGAACTTATTCCTTATTTATCTTTTTTATCAGTTCCTCTTTTTATTGTGATATTTATGTTGTTAAATAATTTAGAAAAGAATCAACCTTGATTGACATAGACTAAGAGTTTTTGATATAATTATTTCAATATTAAAGAACAAGGTAAAAAAATGGCAAAAAGTTTATATGAAACTTTAGGTATAAGTGAGAACGCAAGTGCAGATGAGATTAAAAAGGCTTATAGAAAGTTGGCACGTAAGTATCATCCTGATGTAAATAAAGACGAATCAGCTGTTGATAAATTTAAAGAGATTAACGCAGCATATGAAGTTCTCTCAGATAAGAAGAAAAAAGATGAGTACGACATGTATGGTGATCAGATTTTTGGTGGACAAAACTTTCATGACTTCGCACAAAATAGAGGTGGTAATGTAGACCTTGATGAACTTCTTAAAAATATTTTTGGAGGAGGAGCTGGAGGATTTGGTGGAGGATTTGGTGGAAACTCCATGGACTTAGATCAAAAAACAACCATTATTGTTCCTTTTGCTGTCTCTGTTCTTGGAGGAAAACATCATGTTTCCATTAGTGCTGATAGTTTTGATATTAAAATCCCAGCTGGTATTAAAAGTGGTGAGACCTTAAGAGTAAGAGGTAAAGGGCATGCTGGCATGGGAGGACAAAAGGGTGACTTGCTTATTAAAGTAGAAGTCTCTCCTTCTCCTACTTTTACAAGAGAGGGTAATGACCTTTATACAACGATGGATGTTCCATTAAAAGAAGCTTTATTTGGTGGAAAAGTAACCATTAAAACTTCGCTTCATGACCCTATTACGATTAAAGTTCCTAGCAATACAAAGTCTGGACAAAAGTTTAGAGTTAAAGGCAAAGGGGTTATTGATAGAAAAACTTCTTTATCTGGTAATCTTTATTTAACTGCAAATATTGTTTTACCTGATGTAGATACTTTAGATCCAGAGTTAAAAGAGATGTTAAAAGAGAAATTGCCATCAGGTGAAATTACTTCAGAGGAGTAGTCAATGCATAGTTATGATGAACCTGTATATCTTATTTCTGTAGTAGCAACGATTTTAGATATTCACCCTCAAACTTTACGTCAATATGAAAAAGAAGGACTTATTTGTCCTTCACGGACACAAGGGCGTATGCGACTCTATTCACAACGTGATATAGATAAGATTAAATTTGTTTTACAGTTAACACGAAAAATGGGAATTAATTTAGCAGGGGTTGATGTTATTTTAAAGCTTAAAGAGCAGATGGATGCAATGAATAATGAAATTAAAGATTTACGTGAAGAACTTTCAAAAGTGAATCGTAATGGTTCAGTTCCATCACATAAAGCAGTTGTAACAACCAGTAATTATGATATTGTAATTTTTAAAGATTAAGATATATTTTTTTTAAAAAAATTAAATAAAAACTTTAACTAATAAAATTTACCAAAAATTTTATCAAAATGGAATGCAAACGGAATTCTTG
>JALWLW010000010.1 GCA_027081065.1 Campylobacteraceae bacterium | reverse complement strand
GTGTATAATATTATATACATATAAAAGGAACTACTTATGAAAACTATAAATTATTATCTCAATTTAGATTATGAAATCATCATTAGAAAAATATCTGAAGAAGATGGAGGTGGTTATTTTGCTTATTATAAAGATTTTAAGGGTGTAATGGGTGATGGAGAGACTGCCGATGAGGCTATAGAAGATGTAAAGTCTGCGTTTAAGTGTTATTTAGAAGTAGCCTTAGAAAATAAAGAAAAAATAAATGAGCCTTCTCATCTTATGAAAAGTAAACGCATTAATATTACTGTACCAATTTATGCACTTGAACAAATAGATACTTATGCTAAAAGCTTAAATATGAATCGCAGTACTTTTTTGGTCGAGAGTGCTTTAAAGCAAGTTTCTTTGTAGAAAAATAAATCTATTCTAAAAGAAGAAGCCTAAACCTCTTCTTTATCTCCTATAAACCAAAAAGTACCCAACAGGTAAAACCAAAAGTGTCAACACAGTAGAGCTAATAATCCCACCAACAATCACCACCGACAAGGGATACTGAATTTCAGACCCAACTCCTGTGGCATAAAGTAGAGGTAAAATTCCAAATAACGTGGTAAATGCTGTCATTAACACAGGTCTTAGCCTTAAAAGTGTTGCGTCTATTATCACTTCTTTTAATGCTTTTTGTGGATGTTTTTCTCGTAGCTCATCAATAAAGCTTACCAATACAATTCCGTTGAGTATGGCAATGGCGAAGATGGCTAAAAAACCAATGATGGCTGAAACCGAAAGGTAAATACCACTAACAATTAAAGCAACAATTCCACCCATGAGACCAAAAGGTACATTCATAAGCACTAAAAGTGCTTTTTTCATAGAGTTAAAGGCTGTGTAGAGTAGTAAAAGTATAAGTAAAATGGTTACAGGAATAATCATCATCAGTTTTGATGTAGCTTCTTCCATATTTTTAAAATCTCCAGCCCACTCAATGTAATAGCCCGATGGCATTTTTACATTTTTGGCTATTAATTCATTGGCTTCGGCAACCAAAGAAGCCACATCTCTACCTTCTGTCTCAATTCCTAAAACCATATAACGGTTAAGGTTTTGTCGTTTCACAAAAGATGCCCCTTGTCTTACTTCTATATGACAAACATCACGAAGCATTACCACTGCACCACTTTGACTACGCAGGGTAATGTTCTTTAAATCTTCTATGTCCTTTTTAGCATTTTCAAATTTGGCGACGATTCCAAAGCGTTTTACCCCTTCTATTTTTTGAGTAATTGCCTCTTCTCCAATACCATTTTTAATAAACTGCATAATCTGTGAAACTTTAACACCATATCTGGCTAAGGCTTGATAATTTGGACGTATGATAATGTTGGCTTGACCTAATTGTGGTTCTACCTCAACCTCTTCTAAGCCCTCTAAGTTTTCCAATGCTTCTTGAATCTCTTTAGAAATTTGGGTCATGACTTTTTGCTCTTCACCATAAATTTTAATGGCAAGTTCGGACTGAACCCCTTCTAAAAGTTCTTCAATTCTCATGGCAATAGGTTGGGTTGGTACAAAACGAATGTACTCAAAGTTTTTACTTAAGTCTTTGGTCATGTCATTACTCAACTTAGGTAAATCTGCAATGTTGGGTTTTAAGGTCAAAAGCATTTCGGTGTAGTTAGGTTGGGCTGTCTCACCCTTTTCACTTCGTCCTATCATGCTTAGTACCGAGTCGATGTCATTACCATAGTTTTTTAAAATATAATTTTCAATATTTTGTGCTGACTCTACTGATTGACTAAGAGATGTACCAGGAGGAGCAATGATTCGGTACATAATACTCTCTTCGTTTAACGTAGGCATAAACTCTCGTCCTTGCAAACTTAGCTGATAGGCTAAAAAAGCAAATGCAATGGTGACTGTTAAAAGTAGAAGTTTTGGTAAATATAATGCTCCTTTTAGAAAAGGAAGATAGAACCACTTAATCACTCTCATTACTATATTTTCTTGTGACTTCTTTGGCTTTAAAAGTGCCAAAGAAAGCACAGGTACTAAGACTAAAGCCACCAATAGTGAACCTAGCATGACAAAAACAATATTCAGAGCCATTGGTGAGTAGAGCTTACCTGCTAAACCATCAAGACTAAGCAGAGGAATAAATACAGCTACAATAATTAAAATGGCAAAAGTAACAGGCATTGCCACTTCTTTAGCAGCATTAAGTATGAGTGTTGTTCGGTCAGCTGTTGGGTTTTCGTTAAGATGTCGGTAGGAGTTTTCCACCATTACAATTGTTCCATCGACTATCATTCCTACAGCAATGGCTAAACCACTAAGACTCATGAGGTTGGATGAAAGTCCATAGTAGTCCATTAAGCCAAAAGCAATCAACAATGAAAGAGGTAAAGAAATAATAACAATAAACGCTGAACGCAGTTCAAAAAGAAACAAAAATAATACAATCGCAACTAAAATAATACCACTTTTTAAAGCCGAAGAGATGGTATCTACAGCTTTTTTGGTCATTACCGTTCGGTCATAAATAATCTCAACCTCTACCCCTTTAGGTAAAGCTTTATTGACCTGTACCATTTTCTCTTTTAAGCCCTCTACCACACGGTTCGCATCGGTTCCTGTTCGTTGGAGTACCATACTCATTACCGATTCTTTACCATCAATACTAATAGCACCAAAACGAGGGGCAACCCCTTTTTGTACGGTAGCCACATCAGAAATTAAAATGGCACGTCCTTTTAAAGATTTGACCACCGTTTCACCAATATCTTCTAAGGTTTTATAGAACCCAACACCACGAATTTGATATTGTTCACGGTTAAACTCCAAATATTGTCCACCAGCACTAATGTTAGAACTCTGTAAAGCATCAACCACATCACTGTAACTAACACCTTTTGCTTGAAGTTTTAAAGGGTCAATGAGTACTTCATAATGTTTTTCATATCCACCCCAAGAGATAACCTCTTCGACACCTGAGACCGATTTAAACATCGGTTTTATGAAAAACTCTTGAAGCTCTCTAATCTCTTGAAGCGTTTTTTTGTGCGTAGTATCTTTAATCTCATACCAAAAAACTTGTCCTAGCCCTGTGGTATTTGGTCCTAGTTCTGGTTTACCCCAACCTTCAGGAATATCTACAGATAAAATGCGTTCACTTACCTGCTGACGTAAAAAATAAATATCATACTCATCTTCAAAAAAAACAGAGATGTAAGAGAGTCCAAAAATAGAGTTGGACATGATGGTTTTTACCCCAGCCATACCAGACAGAACCGACTCTAAAGGGTAAGTCACAAGCTTTTCAATGTCTTCAGCCGAATTTCCAACACTCTCGGTGTAGATAACAACCTGTTTAGGCGTAATATCAGGAAAAGCATCAATAGGGACATTTTGATAAGATTTAAACCCTAAAAATGAAAGGGTAACAAACAGCACAATAACCAGTAATTTATACCTCAATGAGAGGTCTATAAGTTTATTTAACATTGCCTACTCCTAATGCCCATGTCCACCAAGAGAAGACTTCAGAAGTAAAGACTTTACGTAGTAACTTTTGTCACTTACATAATGTTCATGTTCTTCTAAACCTTCAATGGCTACAAACTCTTCATTTTGTTGAATAATTTTGACAACTTTAAGCTCATAAGGAACTTCTTCCTCTTCGGCTTCATCATGTCCATGTCCTTCGTGTTCTTCTTTTTCATTATGAGCTTCATGTTCATCATGGTCTGCATGTTCTTGTTTAGCATTATGATTTTCATGTTCATCATGTCCATGTCCTGCATGTTCCTCATGATGTTCTTCTTTATGTCCCTCTTCTTCCTCATGCTCTTTAGGTACAAATACCACCCATTCATTGTTAAAGAAACTTAAAGCTGATTTTTTAATAGCCAAATAAGATTTAGGTTGACCAATAGCTAGTTTAGAAGCCACATAAGCATTCACCAAAAGATTTTTAACAGGTTCATCAAGGCTAGAGAGTACCAAAATCTGTTGACTTACTTCATCCAGTTGAGGTAAAATTTGTGTGATTTTCATGCTAAAATATTCCCCTCCATACAATACCTTACCTTTTTGTCCAATCTTAATATCATTGACGTAACGTAAGGGAATATAAGACTGTACTAAAAAACTCTCTTCACCTTTAATTATAGAGAGTAAAGCCGTGTTAGCATCAACAACAGCATTGGAGGCAACTAAAATTTTATCTACCGTTCCAGAAGTTCCAGCATAAATAGTATAAGAGCTTTTAGAGGGTTGCTTTCTTCTCTTTAAAACTTTTAACTTAGATTTCACCACTTCAATATCAGCAATAATAGCACCTTTTTCCTCTTCTTGTCGATTTAAATTTTGTCGTGACTCTAACCCTTTATTGTAAAGATCTTTAATCATCACATAGTTTTTATTGACAATTTTCAACTGTTTTCGTAATGCTCTTAACTCGGTTTCAAGAGGAGTAATTTGTGTTGAGTTTTGTAAAGAGGTTTCAAGAGAAGTCGTAAATGAAACATGTGCCACAGCTTGACCTTTTTTAACCTTGTCTCCCTCTTTAACCAAATATTTTGTAATCTTTCCACCTAAATGAGCCATGACCAAAGATTTTGATGAAGAGAGTTGAACAATCTTAGAGTTCACGCTAATACTTTTAGAAAACATCTCTTTTTCTACCTCATCAATGGGTACATCTATCGCCCATAAACCTAAAGTTAAAAGTACAACACTTATTAAAGTTTTATTCACTGTATGCTCCTTGAAGATACGAAATTTTTATGTTTTTTTGTTCAATGGCAAAGCCAAGTTCTAAGATTTGTTCTTTATTAGCAAGTAACTCTTTTTTTAAACTATTAAGCTTCAAAAGATTAACTTTTGCAATTTTATAACCCTCTTCATACATAGCTAAAAGCCTCTCTTGTTCTCTTAATAACATCATATAAGAACTTTTCATCTCTTCTTCTACAAGAATTTCATTTTGAAGTTGTTTGACTTCTAACTTCAAAGCTCTCTCTTGTGTAGAAAATGCCAACTGTTGATTTCTAAGTTTCAGTTTGGCTAACTGTTTCTCTTCTGACTTATTATTAAAAATTGGCAAAGGAATGCTCACTCCCACACGAAAAATGTCTTGGTCAGGTTCAGCTTCAATTTCAGAAAAAATCTCAATGCGTTCAACAGAATGTGAAGCAACATCAAGTTCAGATTTGGCAACATGCTCTTCTTGCTGGGCTATTTTTAATAAAGGATGCATATTGGACACTTGACTCACTTCAAAAAGATGTTCAGCATCAACCTCTATGCTACGCTCTAAATTGGCAAAAAGGAGAAGCCTATTTTTGGCTTTTTGCGTCTGAAGTTTAAGACGTTTTTGTAAACTTTGTGCATTTTGTACTTCAATTTTAGCTTGAAGCAGTTCACTTCTAGCACTCGCTCCTGCACTAAACCGTGCTTGTGCAATACTCAAAATATGATTAGCAATCTCAATGCCCTCTTGGGCTAAAGTCTCTTTTTTCATCGCTTCTTTATGCTCAATATAAAGAGCATTAAACTTATAAATAAAAGCCGATTTTTCTAAATTATAACGCTCATGAGCCACGCTTACCCTACTTTTAGCCAATGCTTTTTTATCGCTCTTAACCCAAGGAAGTAACAACCCTTGGCTAATACCCATTCTAGCTCCTAGCTCATTTTGACGAAGTAATCGTTTAGCTGAAAAGTCAGCAATTTCAAGCTCAACATTGGGATTTTGAAGGCGTGTACTTATGTCACCTTCTAGTTTTATGGTTTCTGCTCTGTTTTGTATAAGTTGTAAGTTTAAATTATTGCTAATGACTTGTTCTAGTAGCTCGTCATACGTTTGAGCATGAAGCATGGCTACGAAAGACAATCCGATGATTGTTTTTTTCATAATAGTGTTCCTAAATTATATAATTTTTTAAATAATGCGTAAGTTATATAATTAGGCTATAGGAGGTCGGAAAGTATTGTCTTTGTAGCTTACATCATTAAGATGTAGTTTGTATTCTATTGAACTATTAAATGAATACGCTTCAACTAAAGGTAATCTATCAGGAAGTAAAAAAGAGATATGAAACATAAAATGAGTTTCACAAATCTTACTATCATGCTCATCATGCTGATCTATTGGATGAGAAAACTCATCAATATATTCACTCACACTACAATGTTCAGCAAATTCATCTTGCAACACCACTCCATGTGTTATGGAAAAAAACATAACAATTAAAAGGAGTAGGTTTATTAATTTGTTCATATCTCATTATAGCTTTTAAATATAAGTTTTTTGTAATAAAATGAAAAATTACGCTACTTCAGTAAATAATGTTATGATACTAACAATTAAAATAAAAGGAGACAATCCCATGTATACAGTACAAATGGAAAAAGAATGCCCATGTTTCAAAAAAAGTGAATACAGCAATAACATGACATTTGAAACACAAAAAGATGCCTATAATTATGCAAAAATTGTAGCTGAATTTATGAATGAAGAGTTCTGTGGTCAACATAATTTTACTGCCCACAGAGGAGATGGTAATTATTTTCTAATTTCTGTGGCAATAGATGTTGAAACTGCCACAGGTGTTGCCCCTCATATTACTTGTGATACTGGTTGTACTTCTACTGACAAATGGTCTCTTGAAGATGCTGAGAAAAAGAAAAATTGAAATTCATCTAATTCTTAACATTTTGCATAATCTTAGACCACTCTCTGTCAAAGTTACTAAAGATGTAATCTTCACCATGAGGAATGCTACAGCCTGAACAGTCTTGGTGAACTTGGTCTCCTTCTCTAAGAGAGCGTTTTCCTCGTTTTGAGTTAATGGAACAAGTCGAATGAAACTCTAAATCAGCATCTAAAACAGGTGTTTGGTTGAACCTAAAGTGTGGACAACCACATAGATAACAGTTGAGTTCATACATTTCATGGCACTTGGTATTTGTTGCATAAAGTTCACAAAAATCTGGTTCCTTTTCGACCATGTTTTCAAAAATGAAGTACTGAACAACATCATATTCATCCAGCCCTTCAAGCTTTTTCATAATCGCTGCATGTTTTTTAGCATGTGCATCATGCCACTCATTATAAGTCATGATTAATCATCATCCTCAAAATCACTTAAATCAAAGTCCATTTGCATAGGCTCTTCTTCAACTGCTTGTATGTCTGAAATATCATCAGGTGATATTTCTATTGCCATGGCAACAAAAACAGCTAAAGCATTGTCATCAATTATCTCTTGGCAGGTCTTAGAAGTATTGTAAACTGTTAATCTACCATCTTTCATAAATACATCATTTTCAGTAACACCTAATTCCTCTGCAATATTATGCATATCTGGACGATTAAGAATAACCCCCTTAACTTTCATAGAGAAGCCTTTTCTAAGTGGTAATCCATACATTTTTTTTCCTAGTGTTAAAATATTTCTTTTGAAGCCATTATAGTTAAATAAAATTTAATTCACAAAAATATAGAGTCATATCAACCATTGCTTACCGTCAAAGATGAGCTTCTGATCTATTCTAAAAGCCGTAGTATCTAGCATTACATCAATATGAAACTTTCCAGAGTTTCTTTTCATGCCCTCTTTGGCATAAATACCATGTTTTGCACCCAAAGAAAGGTGCAAACCACACATACGCTCAAATGTTCCCATGTCGGAAACAAAATTTTTGGTACTTAACGCACGGTTAAGCCCAAGCCCCAATTCTCGTACCCAAATTGTACCTTCTTCTTCTCGTATAAGATTCAAAACTGCTTCAAAATCTTCTGTACTATTTTCAACTCTAACAAGTTTCCCATTTTCAATAACTATGGTAATGGGTTCAGTAGGTATATTTACTCTGTAGTTAATATCACCAAATGCCTTAATATTTGTTCTACCATTTAAATCGGTTAATACTTTCAACTCTGTAAATACTTCACCAATAGGAAACTGACCACCTATGTTTTTCATGGCTCGATAATCACCAATGTTTAGTTTTGCATCTTCAAAGCTACTTGGGTAAATAAGTTGTTCATCTCCACAATAAATAACAGCCCCTAAAGATTTTTCTATCATAGCTTTTAAGGTATGCCCCATATGATGATAATATGCTTTATCATAAGCTAAGGCATTCACATAATTTTGTATTTCATTCTCTTCACTCATTCTAGCTAAATGTGGATGCTCTGCTACTTTTATATATTTTTTAAACAGCTCAATACGTATACGAAAATCAGATAACCGAAAGCTACGAGACTGAACCAATGCTACAAAATCACCAGCTTCTAACTTCTCTATCTCTTCAAGTATCTCCTCTTTGCCTTTCTCATTAAAATCAATAAACACTCCATATGGTAAAGCTTGACGATAAGCATCCGTCAAAAGAATAGACAATGGAGAATCCAAATCATAAATAACCAATGCTGTCGCATTCTCATTATGTTCAAAAACATCTCTAAGCATATCTCTTAGATTTTTAGAAGCAAATTCTATTAAAGTTGTAGACATCAAATACTCTTCATGTTAAAATATTTTTACTATTTTACATAAAGTAAACTTCGGTTAAGTAGGTTGGGTTGTCTGTTTAACAAGAAGATTAAGAGGTAGAGCCTTCAAGCTCAAAATTGAGACAAAGAAAAGCCTTTGTCTCAAAAGTTTAAAAAACTAAAGTAGATTACTCTACTTCAGCATCAATAATGTCATCGTCATCTGCTTTTTTAGCAGCTTTTTCTTTGTCACCACCTTGCTCTTTAGCGTAAACTGCTTCAGCTAATTTATGAGACTTTTCAGTTAATACTTTAACTTTCTCTTCAATTTGCTCTTTTGTTGCAGAGTCCTCTTTAAGTACAGCTTCAACATCAGCAATCGCAGCTTCAATAGATGCTTTTTCTGTTGTATCAAAACTATCACCAAGATCAGATAAAGACTTTTTAGTTTGGTGCACTAAAGCATCAGCTTGATTTCTAGCTTCAACAAGCAGTTTTCTTGCTTCATCTTCACTTTTGTTCATTTCAGCATCTCGAACCATTTTTTCAATCTCTTCATCTGAAAGTCCCGACGAACCAGTAATCTTAATCTCTTGTTGTTTCCCTGTACCTTTATCTTGTCCTGTAACGGTTAAAATACCATTGGCATCAATGTCAAATGTTACTTCAATTTGTGGTACACCTCTTGGAGCTGCTGGAATGTCTCTAAGTTCAAACATACCTAATTGTTTGTTGTCTTTAGCAAACTCTCTTTCACCTTGAAGTACGTTAATACTTACTGCTGGTTGGTTGTCTTCAGCTGTTGAGAACACTTGTGACTTTTTAGCAGGAATGGTTGTACCTTTTTCAATTACTTTAGTAGTAACTCCACCTAAAGTCTCAATACCTAATGAAAGTGGTGTAACATCTAGTAGAAGTACGTCTTTAACATCACCTTTTAAAACTCCACCTTGAATCGCAGCACCAAGTGCAACAACCTCATCTGGGTTAACCGATTTATTAAGCTCTTTTCCAAAGAATTTTTGAACCTCTTCTTGTACCAATGGTACACGTGTAGAACCACCAACCATTACAACTTCATTAATCTCTGAAGTAGAAACATCTGCATCTGCAAGAACTGATTTAATAGTCTTAATTGTTGAAGCTACTAAATCATCAATTAAAGACTCAAACTTCGCTCTTGTAATTTTCTGAATAAGGTGCTTTGGTCCAGATGCATCAGCTGTAATAAACGGTAAGTTAATCTCAGTCTCTGTTGAAGATGAAAGCTCTTTTTTTGCATTTTCAGCTGCATCTTTAACTCTTTGAAGTGCCATAACATCAGCTTTGATGTCTACACCAGTTTCAGATTTAAATTCATCTGCTACATAATCAATAATTTTGTTATCAAAATCATCACCACCAAGGAATGCATCTCCACCTGTTGCCATAACTTCAACTACGTTATCACCAGTTTCAAGAACAGTAACATCAAATGTACCACCACCAAGGTCGTAAACTACAATTTGCTCCGAATCTTTTTTGTCAAGACCGTATGCAAGTGCTGCTGAAGTTGGCTCATTAATAATTCTTAAAACATTAAGTCCAGCAATTGTTCCAGCTTCTTTTGTTGCTTTTCTTTGTGCATCGTTAAAGTAAGCAGGTACTGTAATAACAGCATCAGTTACCGTCTCACCAAGGTAAGCCTCTGCATCTTCTTTTAATTTCATAAGAATTTTTGCTGAAATCTCTTGAGGTGTGTAAGTTTTGTCAGCTACTTCAATCGCACATGCACCGTTTCTGTCAATAATTTTATAAGGTAATCTCTCTTTAGCTGAAGTTGCATGGTCTTCATTAAACATAAGCCCCATAATTCTCTTAATAGAGTAGATTGTTTTTTCTGGATTAGTTACAGCTTGTCTTTTTGCAGATTCACCAACAAGTACTTCACCTTTATCTGTAAATGCAACAATTGAAGGAGTTGTATTTTTACCCTCTTTATTTGCTATAATCTTTGCTTCACCATTTTCAAACACTGACATTGCCGAGTTTGTTGTTCCTAAATCTATTCCTAATACTTTACTCATATTTATTCCTTCGTTTTCTAATTTTTTTAATATTTGTGTAATTATAATTTATTTTCAAATTTTAAAATGCCACTTTAGGTGCATTTCTAAAATTTTGTTAATTATTTTGCAGTTGAGACCATTGCAGGGCGTAAAAGTCTATCTTTTATTGTATAACCTTTTTGTAACACTTGTACAATTTCACCACTCTCTTTATCTTCACTCTCTACTTGCATAATAGCTTGATGAACGTCAGGGTTAAACTCACCCTCAACTTCTACAGCTTTAATACCATTTTTTTCAAGAACTTTAGTAAGTTGACCGTAAGTCAAATCTAAACCCTCTTTAATTTTGTCTAACACTTCTGAACTCTCTTCACTCTCAGTTGCTTCAATTGTTGCTAAAGCACTCTCAAATGAATCTACAACGGCTAACATATCATTAGCAAAACTCTCATTAGCATATGACACAGCTGCTGCTTTATCTTTAGCTAAAAGTCGTTTAGAGTTTTCAAAGTCAGCATGAGTTCTTAAGTATTTATCTTCCCACTCAGTGACTAATTCTTTAAGTTGTGTAAGTTCATCAACTTCAGTTTCTACTTCATCTACAACTTCTTCAGTTTCAGATGTTTCCACTTCATTTTCTAGTTCAGTTTCTAGTTCAGTTTCTACTGTAGAATTTTCATTCTTATCACTCATAATAGATACTACTCCTAATTCAAATTTATTATCTTCAAATAACAGATATTAAAAGATTCGGAGAATTATACATCATTGAGTCTATCTTGTCAAGATTTAGTTTAGCTTTATAAACTAATTAAAGTTTAGTCCATAAGACTAAATAATTCTAATAAAAACTATTTCCATAATCTACAAAGCCTTATTTTTCATAATCTTATACAATTTAATAAAATTATAAAAATGCCAAAAGAGAAGCTGTAACAGCCACATTTAAAGACTCAACACCTCGATTCATAGGAATTAAAATACTTCTTGTACTTAATTTTTCAATCTCTTTACTAACACCATCACTCTCATTTCCTAAAACAAAAACTGTTTTATTGCCATATTTTTCTTCTTTATAAGAGGCTGTAGCATACGAAGAAAGTGTATAGATTTTTGAGTTTTGTTCTTTAAAAAGTTCTAAAGATTGAGCTAAATTTTTTGTTTTAATAATAGGTAATTTAAAAATAGTTCCAACTGATGCCTTAATGACTAAAGGAGAAATTTGAGCTGAATTTTTTGTAGGTAAAAGTATTGCATCAATATTTCCAGCTGCAGCTGAACGAATAATCATCCCTAAATTTTGTGGATTATGTATACCATCTAATGCTAATACTTTAAAGCTTTTATTGTTTGCTAAAAATTCATCGTCACTCATTGCCTTTTCTAACACAATGTCCAAAGCAACACCTTGATCTTGTTTTGCATTTTTAGAAATACGTGAAAGTGCTTTTTTATCATGATAAGCAATTTCAATAGTTCTAGCTTTTGCAAGGCTCACCATTTTATCTAATTGGGCTACAGGTTTATTGGAATTTGAACAATGTAATTTATGAATCGTAATTGTTTTATCTTCTAAAGCTTCTAAAACAGCATTACGTCCATAAATGGTAATAATCTTGTTAAAAAAAGCTTTTTTAGCTAAATACGCTACTGAATCACTTTGGGTATGTTCAGACACTATTTTTCGCCATTCCAAGCAATGGTTTGACGACCCTCTTCATTAAAAGAGACTGCTGGCATCCCCATAATGTTAAAACCTGCATCGACATAATGTACTTCACCTGTAACACTAGCACTAAGGTCTGAGAGTAGATACATACCTGAATTTCCCACATCTTTAATGGTTACATTCTTTTTAAGTGGTGCATGGGCTGCATTCCATTTAAGCATAAAGCCAAACTCACCAATTCCAGCTGCTGCTAGAGTTTTGATAGGTCCTGCTGAAATGGCATTCACACGAATCCCATCGCGTCCTAAATCTTCTGCTAAATATTTTGTGGTCATCTCTAGAGCTGCTTTCGCTACCCCCATTAAGTTATAGTTTGGAATATATTTAACCCCACCATAATAAGAGAGTGTTAACACCGATGAGTTATCAGAGAGTACTGGCTTTAATTCACGAACAATCTCAATGAGAGAATAAACTGAAATATCCATAGCCACATCAAAAGCTTCTTTAGAAATGTCATAAAAACGCCCTGTTAGACCCTCTTTAGGAGCAAAAGCAATTGAGTGGACAATGAAATCAATCTGACCCATATCTTTTTCGATGCTCTCTTTAAGTGCTTTAATTTCCTCTGGTTTTGAAACATCACAAGGGTAAAATTTATCACTACAATCTAAGTCTTCTGCAATCGGGGCTAATTTTTTTTCAAAACGCTCATTTAAAAAAGTAATCGCTACTTCTGCACCCTGCTCTTTACATGCTTGGGCGATTCCATAAGCAATCGATTTCTTATTTGCAATTCCAAGGATAATTCCTTTTTTGCCTTTCATTATCATCTCATTCTCCAATATTTATATAATCGCGTATTTTATCACGATTGAGATAGAATATAAGTTAAAGAAAAATCCAAAACAAATCCAAAAAAATGAGAAATACTATGAAAAAAATATTAATTATTAATACAGGTGGTACTTTTAATAAAGTTTATAATCCATTAACCGGTACTTTAGATATTGACCACCACGGAGAAGCACTTAAATCCATTGCAAAATCTTGGTTAACAAAATTCAAAATTCTCAATATTATCGGTAAAGACAGCCTCAATCTCACAGATGCAGATAGAGCTACTATTAGACAAACCATTCAAGAAGCAAAAGAGAAAAATATTATTATTGTACATGGTACAGATACAATGGACATCACAGCAGAGCATATCGCTAAAGCAAAAATAAATAAAAAAATAATCTTAACAGGAGCAATGATTCCATACGCTATAAACCCCATAGAATCGACATCTAATCTATGTTCAGCCTATGGTTACTTAAATGCTTTAGAAAAAAAAGGAGTGTTTATTGCAATGAATGGAGTCATTAAAGATTACAGAAGAGTCATTAAAAACAAAGAAAAAGGATATTTTGAAAAATCAAAATAGTAACTCTTCGTAATCTTTTGGTACAACGACATATTAAAAATGTATAATTTATAATAGTGACACTCTAGACAGTTTTAGAAAACATCCTCCTAAAAGGACATAATACTAATTCAGGAAATAGGGGAGAGCTAAAGCATCACCTATATGTCGTCGTAAGAAATTATAATATAGTTCAACTTAAAGAAACATAATGAAATTAGAAAAAAACATATAAAAACATTTATTTCTATGTTAAATAATTTTTTTTTAATATTTATTATTATAAATTTACTTTATAATATTTTAATCCAACACTATTCATAACACAAATTTAACCTCTCATTAGCTATAATCCAAACCATTATAACACGAAGAGAAAAAATGCCAAATACTCAATCTTTATATGAAAAGATATATATTCCATACCCTAGCCCTCATGACCCTGACATTAATGGTCATTTTGGAGCAAAAGATGATAAACACCGATTTGGTGGACGTTTTGTTCCTGAAACACTCATGCCAGCACTTGAAAAGTTACGTCTTGACTATGAAGCAGTAAGATTTGATGAAGAGTTTTGGAAAGAGGTTGACTACTACTACAAAAACTATGTAGGTCGCCCCTCTTCACTCTACTTTGCTGAAAATATTTCCAAAGAATTAAATGCTAAAATTTACCTCAAACGTGAAGACCTAAATCACACAGGAGCTCATAAAATCAACCATTGTGTCGCTCAAGCTGTTTTAGCTAAGCGTTTAGGCAAAAAAAAGGTCATCGCTGAAACGGGCGCTGGACAACATGGAGTAGCAACGGCTACAGTAGCTGCTCTTTTTGGACTGGAATGTGAAGTTTTTATGGGAGCAAAAGATGTAAAGCGTCAAGAGCTTAATGTCTTTCGTATGAAACTTCTTGGTGCAAAAGTTCATGCCGTTGAATCAGGAAGTCAAAGTTTAAAAGATGCCATGAACGATGCCATTCGCCATTGGGTAACCAATGCTCGTGACACCTATTACATTATAGGAACAGTAGCTGGTCCTCACCCCTATCCTATGATGATACGTGATATTCAGTCAATTATCGGTTGGGAAGCCAAACAACAACTTAATATTGTTGAAGGTTGTCTACCTGACAAAGTTATTGCTTGTATTGGTGGTGGCTCTAATGCTCTTGGAATTTTTAACCATTTTATAGAAGATGAATCTGTAGAGTGTATTGGCATTGAAGCAGGTGGTTTAGGACTAGACTCTAAGCATGGTTGTTCTTTAGAAAAAGGAAGCCCAGGGGTACTACATGGACAACTTAGCTACCTACTCCAAGATGAAGATGGACAGATTCAAGAGGCACACTCCATTTCAGCAGGACTAGACTACCCTGGGATTGGTCCAGAACATGCTTATTTTAAAGACAACAATATTGTAAGCTACAATCATATTACCGATGATGAAGCGATGGAAGCTTTTATTTGGCTTTCACAAGCTGAGGGAATCATTCCTGCTTTTGAATCTTCTCATGCTATTGCCTATTTAAAAAAGATGAACAAAGAGGAGATTGAAGGAAAAACCATTTTAGTCAATCTCTCTGGACGTGGAGATAAAGACATGATACAAGCACAAGATATTCTAAAAGAAGAGTTTAGATAAAGAAGTAAAGTTTTTAACTTCACTTATTGTGTCAATAAAGAGACTTTCTTAAAGTCGCTCTGCTTTACAACTTTTAACAAATAAACCACATGCTCATAAGCTATCTCTTTATCAGCATTAATAAATACTACTTGCTCTTTTTTAATATCACTCGTTTTTAATCTAAAAGCATCAGGAAATGATTCGAGTGTAAACTGATCATTTTTATAATGAACTGTTAAATCTTTAGTAATCCTAATGGTCAATGCTTTAGAATCTGAAACAGCAGCTTTTTGTGAACCATCAGGAAGATTAATCTTCTCTTCATAATGCATAACAGGAATGGTAATCATAAAAATAGCCATCAAAACCAACATTACATCAATCAAAGGTGTAATGTTTAAATCGGGTGCTTCATCCCATTCATACATAACTAAGCCTTTTGAGAAAGAATTAAGTCAGATTGACTCTCAAGTAAAACAGATAGTTCATAAGCTTTTCTTTTTAAAATCAAATGAAAAGTGTATGCAAAGGTAGCTACAGCAATACCAGCAGCTGTAGCTACTAATGCTTCTGAAATAGCAGGAGCAACAATGGCTATAGAAGTTCCACTTTGTGTTCCAAGCGTAGAAAATGTTTCCAAAATAGCTACAACTGTACCAAATAGACCAATAAATGGTGAAGTAGACGCAATAATAGACAAAGCTGTTAAACCACCTGTAGCAGACTTAATAGCTTGATTTTTTGCCACAGAAAATATGGCTTTATTAGGAATGAGAACTTTGGCTAAAAATGGATGAAGTAACGAGTTTTTCTCCACTGTTTTTGAACGTCCCATATAAAGTTTTTTTAATGAATACTCTTCTGTTGAAATCTTACTTTTTAACGAAAAATATCTATAAATATATATCCAAAGTACAATAAATAGATAAATAGAAAGTATTGCCAATACAAAAATTGTAATGAAAGAGCTTTTTTCAAGATAGGTAAAGAGACTATCAAAAATTCCCATATTAATTTCCTTTTTTTAATGAATTAAAAAATACTATCATATTTGACCTCTGTTTTATATAAAACTCGGTGCATCATTCGCAAACAAAATTAAATCACCAGCTTTTGTATGTTCTATTAACATCTCTTGCATTTTATCTTTACTCTCTAACTTTACTAATTTGTTAGCATCTACATGTTCTTTAAAAATCTCATAATTCAAATCACCTGTAACAACGACTAAGTCAAACACTTCATTGGCTTTTTGAGCTACTTCTATATTAAACCTATCATCTACTTCCACAAGCCCTGGAGTAATAACTACTTTTCTACCCTCATACGTAGAAGCCAAAAAAAAGCCTTCTAACATTCCATCTATATTTCCATTAAATGAATCATCAATAATTACTTTACCTCCAGCATCCATACGTTGTAGTCTATGGGCTGTAGGTTCAAGTGAATTCAACTGTTTTTTTATAGTCTCATCATTAACATCTAACGCTTTGGCGACTTTAATGGCTGCTGCTAAATTCATGGCATTAAACGAACCCAAAATGTTTGCATGATACTGCTCATCATCCATTTTAAAATCTAGTCCATCAAGCGTGGCACGTATATCATGAATCTCTTTTCCAAAAGAGTGTACATGTTTAATAGGCTGAAGTTTTGCCGAGTCATGTACCCATGCTTCTTTTAGACGCTCTGAAGACAATATCTCCATCTTAGTATTTCGTATGTTCTCTAAACTTTTAAAGTACTCAATGTGTGCAGGACCAATTTTCCCCACCACAGCTAAATGAGGATTAACAAACTTTGTAATCTCTTCAATATCTCCAGCTCCTCTAGCTCCCATTTCCACCACATAAACTTCTGTATCAGCTGGTAAGTCGTCATTGATATCTTTTAAAACACCTCCAAAAGTATTAACAGAGCGTGGTGTTGCATAAACCTTATAGTCACAAGAGAGTAAATGAACAATGTAGTTTTTAATGCTTGTTTTACCATATGAAGCTGTTACGCCTACTACCACCATATTTGACATGCTTTCTAACTTCTTCTCTGCTTTTTTCTGAAAACCTAAAAAAAGCATCCTCTCTATCATTGCTGAAGTTAAATAAGCTAAAAAAAGAGGAATAAATACGACTAAAATATCAAACTTTACAATAAACTTCATCATCACTAAAAAAAGTGTAAAGAAGACTAAAGCTACAAAGAAGCGTTTAACACGCCCCGTAAAAACTAAAGGCTTGTCTTGATCTTTTTGCCACATATAAATAGCGACGATATAAGCAATGGTTACCACAATGCTAAAGTCACTCTCATAACTTACAGCAAAATAAAGAAAAACAGGAATTAAAAAATAGACCAAATGCCACCATGTCTTAGTATGATGAAACAGCACTCTGGTTAATTTGTAAGAGTACCACTGCATATTGGTCATAAAGTAATAGCCAAGAGTCAATACAAAAAGTATGTTTGAAAGTATATTAAGAAGTTCCATGTTTTCGTTATCCTATGTCTGTTTTAAAAAAGTATTCTAGCATAACAAACCGTAGAGAGCGATTGTCACTAGAATAATTACTAAATAAAAAACTTTGAAATAGTTGTAATTAATTGTACAAAATAAACACCAAGATATTTAAGTGTATGAAAAAACTCTATTTTATCATTAGGAACAGCTGATATTATGGCAATAATAGCTAAAAGATTAGCAGAGGGTAAAAAAGACCAAGCAAACCAAAAACCAACAGTTTTTAAATCTGGTTGCACGGGACTTATTTCAATATAAGTACTATGTATATGGTAAACCAATGAATAACCCAGTAACATCAATAAAATAGAATAATGTTCAGGAGTAGAAAAATATATTAAAAGAGCAATAATCATACTAAAAGTAGGGAAAAAATATGGTGCAATGATAATTAACCAATTACCATTTCCCTCTCCTGCATACTGTATATAACCACCTCCACTTTCAGTAGCTCTAAAATCGACAATTCGATGAAAAGTCAAAAGTGCAAAAAGTGTATGGGTTAATTCATGTTCAATTACCAAAAACCAGTTTCCATTAATATTTCTAAAAATAAAAACCCAAAAGAGTACATAGACAAACATTCCTATAAATAACTCTTTATATAGTGATTGATGTAAGTAGATGTATTCTAAATAATCATACAACACATGACCAAGTTCATAGGTTAACATAAAAAATAAAAGAGCAATAGGATATTTTAATATATCAATTATTTCATTTAAAGTAACAATTAAAAACCCCATTTTAATTCCTATATATTTATTAATTGTGAAGTAAAACTTAAATTTTAAATTTAGCTCTTAATACTCTTACTCCCCCTTTTTATCAGCAACCATTGTCGGTTTCGCACCTCTTGGAATAACTATCCAAAATTTACGAACTTCATGTCGCCAGTTTTCTAAAATATGTTGAGCAATTTTACTACTTGTTTTTTCAACATAGTCTTCGAGTAAAGCTTTTAAAACAAAAGCTTCATCTTCCCACTCATCGGTATCAATTCTAAGTGCTTCAACAAGCTCTGGATTTACTTTTTCATAAAAATCACCCTCTTCATCATAAACAAATGTTTTACCACCTGTCATACCAGCACCAAAGTTTACCCCTGTTTTACCTAAAATGGCAATTGTTCCACCTGTCATGTACTCACAAGGGTGATCACCAGTTCCTTCTACTACAGCTGTTGCCCCAGAATTTCTAACGGCAAAACGTTCACCTACTTTTCCGTGCACATAAAGCTTACCACCTGTTGCTCCATAAAGACAAGTGTTTCCACCAAGAGCAAACTCTTGACCAGCCTTAGTAGAACTTATGACAATCTTACCACCGTTCATCCCTTTACCAATATAGTCGTTTCCAGCACCATTAATGTTAATGCTAATACCCTTAGACATAAATGCTCCCAGTGATTGACCAGCCGTTCCGTTCATGTTAAGCGTAATCGTATCATCAGGAAGTCCAGCATTTCCATAGAGCTCTGCAATTTCACCCGAAATTCTTGTGGCGAAACTTCTGTTTAAGTTAGAAATATTTTTCTCTAAAGTAATTGGCGTAGATGGGTCTTTGATGGTTGGCATTAACTCTTTAATAAGCTCTTGCTCATACTCATTTTGGTCATACGGTTCATTGGATGCTACTTGACATGTATTAACACCATCTAGTTTGTACAGCATCTCTTCAAAGTTAAATTTCTTTGCAAACTCATCATCTATTACTTTTAGTAAATGATTTTGACCTATTATCTCTTCTAAAGATTTGTAACCCAGTTCTGCTAAGATTTCTCTAATCTCTTGGGCAATAAGTGTAAAGTAGTTAACTACTTTGTCCACATTTCCAGAGAATTTTTCTCTTAGTTTTTCATCTTGCGTTGCGACACCTACTCCACAAGTGTTTAAGTGACAAATACGAAGCATAATACACCCAACAAGTACCAACGCACCCGTACCAAAAGCATACTCCTCAGCCCCTAAAATAGCTGCTTTAACAACATCTAGCCCAGTTTTAAGTCCACCATCAGTCTCTAAAGTTACTTGTCCTCTAAGGTTATTGGCTTTTAGGGCATTGTGTGCTTCTATGAGTCCAAGCTCCCAAGGGTTACCTGCAAAACGAATCGAACCAATAGGGGCTGCCCCTGTTCCACCATCAGCTCCTGAGATAATAATTTTGTCAGCATAGGCTTTAGCCACACCAGATGCCACTGTACCAACACCAGCTGTTGAGACCAATTTAACAGCGACTCTTGCTTTAGGATTGGCTTGTTTTAAATCAAAAATTAGCTGTGCTAAATCCTCAATAGAGTAGATATCATGGTGAGGAGGAGGGGAAATGAGTGTCACCCCTGGTTTTGTAAATCTAAGTGAAGCAATAAGTGGTGAAACTTTGCTTCCTGGAAGCTGTCCACCCTCACCTGGTTTTGCCCCTTGTGCCACTTTAATTTGCAATTCAGTAGCACTTCGTAAATACTCAGGTGTAACCCCAAAACGCCCAGAGGCAATCTGCTTAATAGATGAGTTCAACTCTGTTCCATAACGCTTAGGGTCTTCTCCCCCCTCACCTGAGTTTGACTTACCACCAATACGGTTCATTGCCATGGCTAATGTTGTATGAGCCTCTTCAGAAATAGAACCCATAGACATAGCAGCTGTAGAGAAACGCTTAAAGATATTTTCTAAAGGCTCAACCTCATCAATTGAAATAGATTCTCTATCAGAATTTAAATCATAAAAATCTCTAATAAACTTTTTATCTCTTTTATTAACTAAAGTTTTCACTTCTTCATAATCAGCTTTCTCACCACTCAATGCTGCTGCTTGTATGGCTTTAATCGTAGGTCGAGAGAAGTCATGGAACTCTTCACCTTTTCTATATTTATAGTACCCACCTTTGTAAAGGCTATTTTTTTCACCCTCAAAAACTGTAGTAAAGGCACGTTGATGTATAGCATTAATACGTTCATCAAGATCAGCATACTCTAGGCCATGAAGCAATCCATTTGTACCAGCAAAACAGTCATCTAAAATCTCTTTACTTAGTCCAATGGCATCAAAGAGTCGTGAGTTACGGTAAGAAGAGATGGTTGAGATACCCATCTTAGACATAATCTTCATCAATCCTGCTCCCATAGCACGTCTGAATTTTCTTAAAACTTGTACAATCTCTTCGCTATTACCATCAAGCTCTCGTACAGTATAGTAAAGTAAATAAGGGAAAATAGCAGCTGCCCCATAAGCTAACATACAAGCAGCCGAATGAGGGTCAAACACTTCACCTGTGGCTACTACAATACTCGCTAAATGTCGTACATCATTGGCTAAAAGCTCTTGACTTAAACGACCTACTACCATGAGCATTGGAATTACTTTATTATCTTTGTTCAATCCTCTGTCATCAAGGATAATAGTTCTTACACCATTGTCACGAACATCTACAATGATTTTTTCAATAAGCTGATTTAAACTTGCTTTTAAATCTTCTGTATACGTCGTATCGTAATGACCTACTTTATAAGAAGCATCATATTTTTCACTCTTCTCATCACCAAACTCTTGAAGTAAAGAGAACTTAGCAGCAGACATTACAGGAAGTACTGTTTTTAATCGTTTAGCATGTTCTTCTGAATCAGCTAAAATATTTTGAGTTGCCCCAAAACCTGTATTTAGACTCATTACTGTTTTTTCACGAATTGGGTCAATTGGTGGGTTGGTTACCTGTGCAAATTTTTGCTTAAAAAAGTCAGTGAAATTTCTTTGCTCAGTTGAAAAAGCAGCCAATGGTGTGTCATCACCCATCGCCCCTGTGGTCTCTTTTCCTTCAGCCATCATTGGCTTAATAACTTCTCGAATAACTTCTAGCGTATAGTTAAAATAACGCTGTTTCTCTTCCATATCTTCTGAATTACACTTTACATTTAATGCCAAAGTCTCCGGTTTTGGCTTATGTGCTTGAAGATATGCCATATTTTTTCCAAGCCATTTATCATAAGGGTTTGAAGCTTTTAAATAGTTGTCAATATCACTTGAGTTTAAAACTTTAGCATTTTTAAGGTCAACCCCCATCATCTCACCCGATTGTAAACGCCCACGCTCAACAATCTCATCTTCAGGTACTTCAAGTACACCATACTCCGAAGTAATCAAAAGTCTATTGTCTGTTGTAATAATATACTTCGAAGGTCTTAAACCATTTCGGTCTAATACACAACCAATGTAACGACCATCTGTCATAGAGACAGCAGCTGGTCCATCCCATGGCTCAAAACAAGTAGACGCATACTCATAAAAAGCTCTTAAATCAGAGTCCATATGAGGAGCATTATGCCAAGGAGCAGGAACAAGTGAACGTGCAGCTTTAAAGAAATCTACGCCATTAACTCTTAAAAATTCCATAAAATTATCTAAAGAGGCCGAATCTGACATGTCATCTTGTATAACATTAATAAGTCTTTTCATCTCTTCATCAGTAAATACATCAGACTTTGCAGCTGCCATTTTAGCAGCCACATTAAATCTGTTAGCTGTAACCGAGTTAATCTCACCATTATGGGCAATCATTCTAAAAGGTTGTGCTAGTTTCCATTGAGGTAAGGTATTGGTTGAAAACCTTTGATGAAAAAGACAAAAAGCAATTTCAAAATCTTCATTAGCTAAGTCGGTGTAAAACTCTTTAATGTGTGTAGGCATAACAAGCCCTTTGTACGACACTACCGAAGTAGAAAATGAAGGGATATAAAAAGTTTTATCTAAAGAGAGTTCAGCCTCAATCTCTTTGCGAGATAAATAGACCAATGCTTCAAATCTCTGTGATGCCACAGCTGACCTAGGTGTTACAAAAACTTGTTTAATCATTGGTAGAGATGCCAATGCTTGTTCACCAAGAGCAGCTGTCTCTACAGGTACTGTACGCGTATAGAGTACTTCTAAATCATTGTTCGAACAAACTTTATTAATAACTTCAAAATCTGCCTCATGATTTGAGAAAACCATTGCTACAGCATAAACCTCAGGAAGTTCAATACCCTCTTTTTCTGCTTCTTTAGCAAAAAATGATTTGGGAATAGAAAGAAGTAATCCTGAACCATCTCCTGTTTTACCATCAGCAGCAACTGCACCCCTGTGCATCATTCGTGAAAGAGATGTCACGGCATCTTCTAAGTTTTTATGGGTTGGTTTATTGTCAATTGAAGCTAACAATCCGAAACCACAGTTATCTTTAAACGACGTAAAGAGATCTTGCATAAGCTACCTTTTAATAATATCTGAGTAGGGTTTTATCTATATAATAATCCCAAAAAATTGTGTCGATTTTATCTAAATAGTCATTAAATCTTAGATAGAGATATCTTCTAGTTACTATATCTCTTATTAATTGGGTGAATAAAACCCAAAAAATTATTTATCGTAGGAAAACTCTTATGCGTGGATTTATCATCAACATCAAAAAAGCAAAAAATGAAGATATTATTGTTACTGTTCTTGATAATAAAACACTAAAAGATTATTGGCGTTTTTTTGGTGCGAGACATTCTATTCTACAAATAGGTAATCTAATTGATTTTGAAGTAACTGAATCAAAAAATAATTTTATGCCCAATATGCGTTCTTTATCCCATATTTCTTATCCTTGGCTATTTTCAAATAGGCATCTTTTTATCTGGCAAAATTTTATAAAGCTATTTGAACCACACCTCAAAGATACCATCGAAATTGATGATTTTTATTTCAACTTACTATTAAACATTGCAAAAAAATGGGATAAACAAAATCCAAAAAGATTAGCAATTGAAGCTTATATCTGTTTACTACATCATGAAGGTCGCCTCTATGACAATGGTTTTTGTTATGTTTGTGAAGAAATTTTAGATAAGGACTTAGCACTTATGAGGTCTTTTCTTCCGGCACATCCTAATTGTATTTATGGACATTCATTTAAGAAACAAGATATTTTTACTTTATATAATACCCAAAGTACTATTCATCTTAATGATGAAGTCATTGAAAAACTTTACTTTATTCTATTAAAAGGGCTATAAAATTCAATAAACATTAAAAAAAACATTAATAAATAATTTTTAATTAAAAATTATAAAACTTACGATATACTCTTTCTATCAAATTATATTTGAATATTCAAGTGAACAAAGGATTTCCCACAATGAAAATAAAATATTCATCCCTAGTATTAGGTCTATTATTACCACTTAGTTATATCAATGCAGAAGTATCACTAACGCCTCCCAATGCAAAAGCCGGAGAGTGTTATGCTAAAGTTGTTGTACCAGCAAAATATAAAACAGTTGAAGAACGTATTTTAGTTCAAGAAGCATCTAATAAAATTTCTATTATTCCAGCAAAATATGAATGGGTGAATGAAAAAGTAGAAATTACCCCAGCAAGTACTAAGCTTGTAACCATCCCAGCAACTTTTAAAAAAGTAAGTGAAACCATTGAAGTAAAACCTGCTACCCAATCTTGGAAAGTTAGTTTAAAAAGAAATGCAGCACCTGTGAGTAAAGAAATATTAGTAGCTGCAAAATTAAAAGGTGTTGATTTAGAAAATGCCAAACCACAAACATGTTACAAAGAGTATTTTACACCAGAATCATATAAAACTGTTGCTGAAGAAATTGTACTTCAAAAAGCAACTACAAAAACAAAAGTAATTCCAGCTAAATATGAAATGGTTGAAAAAACCATTGAAGTAACTCCTGCTTCTCAAAAAACAATAACTGTTCCAGCTACGTATGAATATATAGATGAAAAAGTTTTAATTGAAAAAGAAAAAACGGTATGGAAAAAAGGTGTTAACCCTGCACAGAAATTAGACGGTGCAACAGGTGAGATTATGTGTTTAATCAAAGTACCAGCTAAATATAAAACCATTAAGAAAAAAGTTGTTAAAACTCCAGCTACCACAAAAGTTGTAGAAGTTCCAGCTGTTACAAAAGTAATAAAAGTAAAAAAATTAGTTGCTCCAGCTAAAACAGAGACCATTACTATTCCAGAAGTTAAAAGCACTATTCAAAAAAATGTACTCGATAAACAACCTACTTTTTCATGGGTTCGTGTAGGTGATACTGTTGATAAAAATTTAAGATATACTGGTCATAAAATTTGTTTGGTAACTTCTCCTGCAAAATACCAAAAAATTACAAAAACTGTACTTGACGTACCTGCTTCAACCAAAGAAGTTAAAATTGATCCAACATACAAAACAATTAAAGTTAAAAAGTTAGTTAAAAAAGCACAAGAAGTTAAAACACCTATTAAAGCTGTATATAAAGTTGTAAATAAAAAAGAAAAGGTATCTTCAGCACATCAAAGTTGGGAAAGAATTCTTTGTCAAACAAATATGAACCAAGATGTTATACTCCAAATCCAAAATGCACTCAAAGCTAAAAATTACAATCCAGGTAAAATTGATGGGGTATTAGGAAGAGATACAAGAATGGCACTTGATAAATACCAAAGAGATAATTCACTTGCAACTGGTGGAATTACGTATGAAACACTTAAATCACTAAACGTAAGTTTATAGAATATATTAAATACTCAAACTCTTTGAGTATTTAATGATCTATAGAAGTAATTATCCCATCAAAATCATTATGAATAACATTCCATTTTGTCATTGGTTTTGCCAATTCAAGTAAACCACCTATTGTAAACTCTTTAAATTTATCTCCCATTAACTTTTCAACAGCTGGAGAAAATTTATCGTAAGGAATTCCATAAAATAATTTCAACTCTGTCATATCATTGTCATCTATAAATAAATTAATGACTTGAGAATTTTGTAAAATAATCCTCATAGCACTAACACCATTAGTAAAAAAAAGAACGTCTACTTTGTCAGCTTCAAAAAGTATTTTCACTAGCTCTTTCGTATTTTGATTAAATTCATAAAGAGGCTCACAAGTAGCTACTTCAAAATATGTTCCATCACTTAAACGACTTTGCATAATATTAACATTTGAAAAAACAATGGGTGTTGTTTGTATGCTATTATTTTCAAAAAAAACTGTTTTCTGTTTAACATTTAGACTAACCCCTTTAGCATCCAATTTTAAAGAACTAGCTTTGTAATAGTATGCTAAAAGAAGAACTGCAATGATAATTAATAGTGCTATTATTATATTTTTTGTCATGTTATTAGTATAACATATCTTCTATTTGGTGAACTCTATTTTCCAAGCATGAATGATACGTTTAATAAAATAGTCACCCAAAGCTTTTACACATTCCAAGAGTCGTATATATCCTCTATGTAACATATCATATGTTTCATAAATAATAATAGTTTTTTTTAATATATTAATATTAAAGGCTAACAACTCTATTTAATAACTTTTAATTATTTTAATTATAAGTTAAAATTTGAAACGATTAAGCTAACTTTTTTTCTTCTTTTATTTGAGATTTTTTTAAGGCTGTACTTTTAAGGCATTGTATTTCATTTTCATGTAAAACTTTGTCAAAAGTAGCTCCTAATTTTTTACAAATAGAAAGTGTATCATTTAAAGCAATTGCCAAAGAACTCGTAGCTCCAGGACTTGGAGTCATGTTAAAAATAAGTCCCTCTTTTTCTATTTTTGCTTCACCTAAAAGTAATTCATGATTCTTCTTGTCAATCACTTGTGGACGCATTCCACCATATCCCTCTGCAAAAGTTAAGTCACGTACCTTTAACGAGGGAATCACTTTCCTTGCATCTGTTATAAATATCTCTTTACCTACTAAAGGAATCTCTTCAAGTACATTTCGTAAAATATAACGTCGAATGGTCTTGTCCTTAAAAAGGTTCAGATAGACTTTTGTAACATCTTTATCTATATTTAAAGCACAAATAAAATCTTTTAAATGTAACTCATGATAACGCTCTAATTTTGGCAGAGCAAAAGCAGTCGGACCAAAACGGGTGTTCCACTCTTTGGTACAATCAGGGTCAGCGTGAATAGCAGCAAAAGGAAGTTTAGGGTTTTGCATGGTATAAACTTTAGCGTTTAACAGTTTCTCTTTGGTAAAGAAAAAAGAGCCCCCAATAGGTAAAATGGCATACTCTTTTCCATAGCCCATTGATTGTGCAAACAAAAGAGAGTAAGCCCCTGCATTTACCACCACAGACTTTGCTCTAAATGAAGTAGTATCTGTAGTAAGCACATAATTACCATCGTTAGCTCTTTCTATCTTAGTTACCTCTTCATGATAACGCATCTGAACATTTTTGTCGGTATCTAATGCCTTTTGAACAAAACTTTCACTCAAAACTTTATAGTTTACCGTTGTAATCTGACCTCTAGCACCCATTGCCATAATAGGTTCTTTTCTACCCTCTAAAAGCTTAGGCTCAAATGCTCTTAAAAAGTCCTCATCCCAAAGTTCAAGATAGGGGTACAATGTTTTAAACTCTTCATAACGGGCTTTTAGTTGGACTATCTCATCTTCACCTACAGCCAAAAGCATTTTGTCTTTTACAAATCCACAGCTATTAACTTTATTAAAGTTCTGAATATAGTTTGCCACCATAGAAGAAGCTCTTTTAACTTTTTCTGCTTTAGCATAAGTATAGTTACTCTCAATATCACCCACATGAAGTGTTTGAGAATTTGCTTTAGGGTTAGAGTTAAGTTGACTGACTTCATCATATTTTTCAAAAAGTATTAAATTTTTTAAATTTGTATAACGAGCAAGGGTAAAAAGAAGTGAAGTTCCAGCGACACCACCACCTACGATAGCTGTGTCAAAAAGTTTATTTATAAGCATTTTATATATCCTATTATTAAAATAATTTATTATATAAAATGATACCCCTATAGAAATAAAAGATTGCTGTTAAATTTTAATAAAAATGAAATCGTTGAAGAAGTTATAAAGGTGGTGCACCAGAGAAGATTTGAACTTCCACGCCCTAAGGCACGAGCCCCTCAAGCCCGCGTGTCTACCGTTCCACCACTGGTGCAGTGAGATAATACGTTTAAAGTGTATAAAACTTTTATAAATAAGGAAAATTTAGGTACTAAAAGTACCTAAATCAGCTTAATCTTTAAAAAACCTATCCAAGGAATGGGTTAGCATAAAGAGCAATAAGAGCAATAACAAGCGTATAGATAACTTGTGCTTCAATCATCGCAAGAGCAATAAACATTGTAGTCATTAGTTTACCACCAAGACCTGGATTACGTGCAGTACCAGCAATAGTAGCAGCTGCAGTATGACCCATACCAATAGCTCCACCAAGAGCAGCAAGACCAAGACCAACACCAGCAGCAACTACTGAGTAAGCCTTAATCGTAGATTCACCTTCACCAGCGAAAGCAACAGCACCAAGTGCTAAGAAAAGTAAGAAAAACTTTTTCATTTTAATATCCTTAAATTGTTAGGTTTTAAGTCCCCATTGACTGCGTTCAAAATCCGTTCGGATAGCGTAAACATGGTAAACCATGCCAACAAGCACATAAATGCAACCTGTTTCCCTACTAAAGATTCATAATAACGACGCAATTATAACCAAGCTAACTTATACTCTGTTAAAGCGAACAACTACAATATATATGCTGGTGTACAAAGTTCTACTTTCTTACCTTTTTGTTCTAAAACAATAATATCTATAGAATCACCAATACTATAGCGTTCTTCTAAATTATTAACTCTCTCTTTAGCTACTTTGGAAATATGTAATAAAGCATCATAACCATCTGGCATTTCAATAAACATTCCAAACTCAACAATCTTTTTAATCTTTCCACTATACTGTTTATTAATTTCATATAGCATCTGTTTTTTTACAGGAGCAGAAGTAATGTTATCAATAAATGCTTTAGCACCTGCAACATTATCTTTGGATGTACCTGTAATTTTTACCTTATTGTTATCTCTATCAATATCAATACTAACAGAATATTGTTCAATAATCTCACGAATTGTTCCTCCACCTTTACCAATGATAGCTGGAATATGAGAAGCATCAATATCAAATGTTGTTGAACTTGGTAATGCAGCACTTGGATTCATATTTGTTAAAGCTTCTTCCATAATATTTAAAATATGTAAGCGTCCCTCTTTAGCTTGATAGAGTGCCTCTTTTAAAACTTCTGCATCAATTCCACCTAATTTAATATCCATCTGCATGGCTGTAATACCATCAACTGTACCTGTGATTTTAAAATCCATATCACCATCATGGTCTTCAAGTCCCATAATATCTGTTAAGACACAACTTTTTATACCATCAGTTACTAACCCCATTGCAATTCCAGCAACAAGCTTAGAAGTTTCAACTTCAGCAGCTCTTAATGCTAATGAACCTCCACAAACCGTTGCCATTGAAGAAGAACCATTTGATTCTAAAATTTCAGAAACCAAACGCACTGTTCCTTCTCTTTTCAAGCTTAATGTTGCTTCTAAACCTCGTTTACCTAAATTTCCATGCCCTAACTCTCTACGACCTGGTGCTCTTGCTGGTTTTGCTTCACCTACTGAAAAAGCAGGAAAATTATAATGTACCATAAAGTCTTCATACTGTGCATTTTTTGAACCAATGAGATCATAAGCTTGAGAAGCTTTTGCATCCCCAAGTGTTGCTGTCACTAAAGCTTGGGTTTGACCTCTTGTAAATAGACAAGAACCATGCACAGAAGGTAAAAAGTTAGTTTCAATATCAATAGGACGTACTTCAGTTAAAGCTCTACCATCTGCACGTATTTCTTTTTCTAAAATCAATGAACGAACAATTGACTTTTTATAAGCTTCTAACATTTTAGAAACTAACTGACCATCAACTTCATCTCCTTTCTCTTCTAATACACCAATAATATCTTCACGAACTTTTTTTAATTCTTGACTACGTTCAGACTTTGCCATAGATTGTACAGCTTTTGAAACAGCATCAGCATAATTTTCTTCAATAAAAGCATAAAGGTTCGCATCTTCTTTCTCTTCAACTAAAGGTAAGTACTCTATCTCTTTTTTTGCTACTTCAAAATCTGTCTCATACGCACTTGTTGCTTGTTCAATAGCTGATTGTGCAATATCAATTATTTCCAATAATTCATCTTCAGCTAATTCATTGGTAGATTGAACTTCTTCTTTAATTGAGGCATGTACACACATCTCTATCATCAATATATCTGAGCCTGAACCAATAACAAGTAAATCTAATGTTGAATCTTCTTGTTCAACCAGTGTTGGATTAATCAATACTTCATCTTCAATTTTTCCAAGCCGTACAGCTGCTACTGTTTTATTTACTTGAATATCTGAAGTATATAGTGCTGCTGAAGCTGCATGCATTGCTGCTACTTGCATGTCAATTTCCGGGTCAGCAGAAAGAACCGTAATGGTTACAACCACAGGATAGTTAAAACCTTTTGGAAATAGAGGTCTAAGTGATCGATCAATAATTCTTGATGTCAATGTCTCAAAATCACCTGGCTTAGTCTCTCTTTTTATAAACCCTCCTGGAATTTTTGCTGCAGCATATGCTTTTTCAATATACTGTACGGTTAAAGGCAAAAAATCTTCATCGACAGCTTTGGGGTCAATCGCAATGGCAGCTAAAAGTACAGCATCACCACATTGATACATTACAGCTCCACTTGCTTGTTTTGCCACTTTGTTAAATCGGTACTTCTCTTCTAAATTATTACAACTTACTACTATATTTTGTTCATTCATGCTTATTTTTTCCTAATTATTTTTTTTCATTATTTTTCATAATCTCTGCTATCTCTTCAAAACTAAAAGGTTCAATTTCCTCGTAATAGTATTCAATAGATATATAATCGTCTATTTTATGTGGACAAAAAATATTATCACATATTGTTACCAAACTCTCATAGACTACATTATCTAAAACTGGTACAGCTATGAAAATATTTTTAGCCCCCAAAGAGATTACTGTCTTTACAGCTGCCATCATTGTTAAACCTGTCTCTACACATTCATCTGCTAAAATTACATACTTATCCTCTAACTTTGTTAATGCTTTCCCATTACGATATTTACGAATATAAGCTAAAATATCATCTGAATACTTATTTTGCGCTTCATTATAAATATAATCTTTAGGTATATTAAAAGCATTAACCAATGCTTTATGTATTATAACCTCTTCTGTCTCACTCACCATTGCAATACTCAACTCAGGATTAATCAATGAATAAATAGGTTCTGTTAATAAAATATCCATAGGTGTATTTAACTCTTTAGCCAACTCATTAGCAAAATATACACCTCCTTCACTGACCCCTAAAATAATGGTATTATCTTCTGTAAATACTTGCTTAGGTAACTCTTTAATAAGCTCTCCTAGAGCTTCCTCTCTATTTTTAAATAATAACATCGACTTTAAATTACTCATTTAATTACCTGCTGCAGCAGCGGTAGCAGCTGTTCCTAAAAGATTTTTTAGATCATTATCTACAAAACTAACACCTAATCCTAGCGAAACAGAATTGGCTCTTGTATTCAATAAATTATTTCCAGCAATATAAGCATTAATATGTTTAAAAAATTGATACCGTATGGTTGTTGTTAAATTTGGATTAGTGCCTCTAATATCATTAACCGCATTAAAATCATTTATTTCAGTACTAAATTTTAGTGTATCATTTAAAGCAAAATAATCAACACCAAAACCACCTTGGCTGTCTATAATCCCTATACGAAAAAGTAAATCATCATAACGCTTACCATATTGTGCAGAAAAAAGAAAATCTCCACTTTCATGGAGTTGACTTCCTGCATAACCACGTTCAAAATTTTTATTACTTTGAAAAGATGGTCTAGAGGTTAATCCAAGCATATAATATCTAGTAGGGTCTGGCTTTAATGTTAAATTTAAATGCGACTTTGAATAACCACCATCGTCATAAACTTGATCTGAACGTAGTTCCATATGCAATTCACTACGAATAGCAGCATCTAGATATTTATCGATTTTATCCATCGTTTCTGTTCCACTTGCAAAAAATCCATCAACTGAAGTTAAAGCCTTATTTAAAGAGCTATCTTTATTTTCAATAGTTTTATTTAAATTATCCTCTAATTGCACAAACTTCTCTATCGCTTTAGGAAGCTTTTTATCTAATGTTACACTTACACTTTTTAAGTATTTTGTAATTTCAGAGACTCTTGCCATAATCTTGGGTAAATCCTTATTAAGACTTTTACCCGTTTCTTGAAACTCTTGAGATGCTTTCGTAATTTCACTACTCATTACTGCAAACTTTTCAATCGTTTCATCAGCATTTAAAATAGCTTTATTTGCATTATTCAAAGAGAGATTAACATTTCCAATAATTTCATGAATTGTCTTATTTTCTTCTCGTGAAACTGAAGCTAAAAATGAAGTAAACTCTTTTAAATCAGCTAACGTACTCTGAATATCTTCTTTACCCCCAGCATTAAAAATATCTCTTATATCTCTTACTAAAAGCTTAATCTCTTGAAATGCTGTATCAGCAGAAGTTGAAGCATCTACAATCGATGATACTTTTTCTTCTTTGCTTAACAATTGATTTTTTTGAAGCGTAGTTTTTGACACTCCTGGCTGAATATCTAAAAACTTTCCACCTAACAATGAATCTTGTGAAATTGTAATAATAGAATCATTAGGAATACTGACACCCTCATCAATCATTAAATGTGTTTGGACTTCATTGTTCACCAAGATTACTTTGGAAACATAACCAATATCTACCCCTTTTAATTTTACTTTAGCTTTCTCTTTTAAGCCAGAGCCATCATCAATTTGTGCCATAATAGGATAGGATTTTTTAAATAAATTATCAAAACTACTTAGTTGTGAAAGTAAAGCAAATAGAAAGAATAATGATAATGTAATAAATAGACCAACTTTAGCTTCTGTTTTCATCCTATCTTCCTCCTTGTGAGGAAAATTCTTCCTCAATACTTTGTGATATTCCCCCAATTGGGTTTAGTCGTAACTCAAAAAAAGCGATATTATTTCTAAATGAAGTATTAAAATTAGGGATTACTTCTTGTCCAACACTCAACTTAATACCCCAACATTTCTGACGATGTTCCCACCCTAAATGCCATTGATGATTAAAATTTTGTGATAAATCATAGTCTCCATTTATAAACCATTGATGACTTTTATTCAAATTATAATAAAACGTTCCATTTACAAAATTTGTTTGCTCACCATTCAACAAAAAACCATTATTATAAAAATGCGTTAACATTATATCATAGTTGCTTTGATTATAAGTCACTGATGTCGTAGCAGAAGCGAGTTCATTTTGGTCTAAAGAGTAAAAAATATTAGAATAGAAATTAAGAGAATCTTTCGTATACCCTATCTCACTATTAATATTTCCTTTTTTAAAACTATTACTTTGAGGAAACTTTATAAATGCTAATCTTTGAAATAAATTCATATCTAACTCTTGATTATAATAGTATTGGCTTAATCCAAGTGAGAGACTCTCTTTTTGCGTTTGTGTCACAAAAAGTTCTTGTTGCTCCATATTTAATGCTTCATACTTAAATGGACTCTCTTCTTCAAAACTTGGTTTAACATAAACAATTGAAGGGTGCAAAGTATGTGTATCTTCACCATAATTTTTAACCAAATCAGAAGAAAGTTCCATGGTGTGAAAGTTACGATAATACCTATAATTATTAACTTTTTGCTCTAAGTTTGAAAAAGATACTTGTGATAAATATAAATTTTCAGATAGTTTAAAGTCTAAGTAATTATTAAAAAATGAATCATAATAGGTAAGTGGTAAATTAAATTCAGTTTGATAAGCTCTTGAGCCTCTTACTCTTGTATAATTATGTGCTCTTACATCAAAAGTATAAAATATATCATCATTAATAATCGAACTCAAAAAACGATGATAATGCAAAGTTGGAAGATCTTGAATTGTTCCTTTATTATCTCTAGAACGGGTATCTACATAATACCTACCATACATTCCAAAATAATCATTTGAATCATAAACAAAAGCATTAAGTCTCGATTCAATTAAATTGGAAGCCACAAGACCTGATGCAAAATCTTGTTGTAGGTTTAAATATTCTAAATCATTTAAATAATTTACATCAACATACATGCCACTTTTATATTTATTCCAATATTCAGATTGAGGTAGGATGTCTGTCGATTTATATAAAAATTCAAAACCATAATGTTCATTGTTAAAATTATACTTTTCAGCATAAGTATCTTTGTTTTTAAAGTAACCTACAGTAAAGCGTCCAGCTGAATGATTTGAATCAACAAACCTTGTTGTTACATACCCACCAGCCCCTCTATTGGTACGAATTTGAGGATCAAACTCTATGTCAAAATTACTTTGTGATGCATAGTAAAAAGGTTGCTCATAAACAAAGCCCTCTATATCTGAAAACTTCATAGTAGGAAATAAAAGTCCTGTTGTCCTTTTATTTACAGTAGGAAATGCCAAATAAGGAAAATAAAATATAGGAACATCATAAAAAGAGAGTTTTGCTTCAGATAATGTCATAAACTCTTTATCTTTTTGATAACTAGCTTCAGCAAACTCTATTGTCCAATCAGGATTTTTTTTATTACAAGAAGAGAGTGTTGAGTTAAAAATTTTATAACTATTTCCCTCTTTTACTGCATCATTAGCAGATATCCACAAATCTTCTTCAGTAGTCAAGAGTAACTCTTTAAAATCGACAGCTTTAGTTGAGGTATCAATTGTTAATGCATCCGAAAAAACTTTTGTTTCATCTTTACGAATAATCTCTACGCCACCTGAAAAAAGAAGTTTAGAAGAGTTTTTATCATAAACTACTTCTCCTGCTTTAATTAAAGCACCATCATACAGAAGAACTACATCTCCTGTTGCAAGAAACTTATTTTTAGTAACGGTAACATTGGTAGAAAAAATTTCAATACTTTCTTTTCCAACAAGTAATATTGAAAAAAATAATATTATAAAAAAATAATTTAAAAAAAGTTTCTGCATCTATTCCTAAACTTTTTATTTATTTAAAACCTGATATGCAATGTCTGTACGACAATGTTTTCCAGCAAAGTGGACTTGTCCCACTAACATGTAAGCACGTTGTTGTGCTTCTTTAATGCTATCACCCATACCCACACAAACAAGTACACGCCCACCTGTGGCTAAAAGCTCTCCACCCTCACCTCTTGTTACACCAGCATAAGAGATGTGTGCATGTTCTTTAAAAATCTCATCATGAACAATGTCATCAACAATAATTTCAGCAGGAGTAGACGATTTATAAGGATAATCTTTAGAAGCCATTACCACCCCAACTGCAAATTTATCATGGAATTCAAGTTCTAAGTTTTTAAGGTCATTCGTTGCCCCTTTATAGAACAAATCTAAAACAGAAGATTTAATAAGAGGCATAAGCTCTTCACACTCTGGGTCACCAAAACGAACGTTATATTCTAAAATAATTGGCTCATCATCAACAACCATTACCCCAATAAACAGCACCCCTTTAAAAGGCATTCCTTCTGCTTTCATTCCCTCTAAAGTAGGAACAATAACACGTTCATCTAATTTTCTATAGATTTCATCATTCACTAAAGGTGTTGGAGCATATGCACCCATTCCACCAGTGTTCGGTCCTTCATCATTGTTATGTAAACGCTTATGGTCTTGGGCAGCTGGAAGCACCACGTAGTCCTCACCATCACAAAGTGCAAACACAGAAAGCTCATACCCATCTAAAAACTCTTCAACTACTATTGAAGTACCTGCATCACCAAATGAGTTACCAGAAAGCATCTCACCAGCAGCCTTTTTAGCTTCGTTGTGATTCTGAGCAATAATCACCCCTTTACCACCACAAAGTCCATCTGCCTTAACCACAATAGGTGCTTCAAGTGTCATAATAAATTTATATGCCTCTTCTAAAGAGTCTGTTTCAATATATTTAGCTGTTGGAACATTATGACGTGCTAAAAAGTTCTTCATAAATATTTTAGAACCCTCAAGTTGTGCAGCCTGTGCAGAAGGTCCAAAGATTTTTAACCCACGCTCTTCAAATAAATCTACAATTCCAGCTACCAAAGGAGCTTCTGGCCCTACAATGGTAAGTTCAACATTGTTTGCTTCACAAAAATCAGCCAACTCTCCATGGTCAGAAATATCTAAATTGACTCCTAACTCATCTGTCGCCCCATTACCTGGGGCAAAATATAGGCTATCAACTTTTTCATCTTTTTGTAGTGCCATCCCAATAGAATATTCACGTCCACCAGCACCAATTATTAATACATTCACTTATACTTCTCCACAATAAAAATTGTTGACAGTATACACTATAGATTATTTATTCACTCTTTTAGCCTCAACAATTGCACGACCTGCATTAATTTTTCCATAAGCTCGTTTTACATCAAAGTCATTATTAGAATAGTCTGCATCAATATTTTGTCCAACTTTATCAGCTGTTTTGGTAAGTATCTCTTTAACTTCTTTGGGTGTAATATTTGGATTTACTCCATACATCAATGCTACAACCCCTGCTGTTATAGGCGTAGAGAAGGATGTACCATTGGTAAATGAGTAGTTATTCGTCACCAAATTTAACTGATTGGTATCTCCTCTCTCTCCCATATCATCTAAACCAATGAGACCTGAAGACTCTTGTGTGTCACCACCAGGAGCTAAGATATCGATATTTTTTCCATAGTTAGAATAGCTAGTGACATCATTATTCTCTCCACTAGCACCAACCCCAATGACCCACTCTACTTCTGATTCATCATTAATTTCATAACCCTCTTCAGACTTTTCATCTAAAGACGCCCCTTCATTTCCTGATGCAAAAAGTACTGTAATTCCTGCATCATACATCTTTTTTAATTCAGAGACAACAATTTCAGAAACATCTTCTGTACCCCATGAACAAGATATTACTTTTGCTCCATGACGCTTAGCATACTCAAAAGCCTCAATTACTTTTTCATCACTACTTTCTTCTTGACGAATTAATATCATTTTTGCTTGAGGTGCAACACCTACAACTCCTTTTCCATTAATAGGAGAAACAATAAATCCAGCACAAGTATTTCCATGTGAACCTTGCTCTGAATTTGGGTTAATTTCACTGCTTCCATTATCTGCATTGTAAGCTAAGAAAATATTTTCTTTTAAATCTTCATGCTCAACTTCTCCACCATCATCAATAACAGCTACCTTAACCCCCTCACCCATACTTAACTTCCAAGCTTCTGTAAGATTAATATCAGCATTTTCATTGACTTCATAACCCTTTTTATTTAGAACACTTTGACGAGAATCAATATGCCAAGCATATTTAAAATAAGGTTCATTTTTTGCTTTATTGATAGTCTCAAGTAAAGGTGAAACGGTACTATCTTGTGTACTACTATTATTCTCCATAATCAAAGAAGTTGAAGGTTCAGGAGTTGAGGAAAAAGCGTTTTGTGTTTCATTGGAACTCGTCCCACCACAAGCTGTTAAAAGTAAGGTAGCAGCAATTGAAGAGACGATTTTCAAGTTATAATAATTCATTTCATCTTCTCCTCTTCTCTTTTCTAAAATTCGGATGTGCAATTGCTATATCATCATCTTCATAGAGTTTTTGAGAAAGTTCAAAAAGATTTTGACCTTTAGCAACTTTTACTAAAAAAACTGTTTCATTTAAAGCAGTAATTGAGCCTACTTCATATTTAGAAAGAACCTCTTGGCACTTTACACCCTCTTTACACTCTACAAGAATATCATCTTTAACACCAACCTTATGCCCTTTGGCTGTTTTATAATATTTCACCTCATCATCACTTCTCTTCTGTTGAGCTTCATTTGCTTCTAGTTTTACCAGTTCAATTTTTTGTCCATTTTCATAATAAAATTCACTTGCACAGCCTAATAATGTTAGGCTTAGTAGTGAAGTTAAAATCTTGTTTTGCATCTTTTATCCTTTAAATTAATTTTTACTTTTAGCATACCAATCAATATCATCCCAGTTCAGTTCATCATCATACCAAGATTCATCTAATGGGTCACCCCAATCATCACTATTTTCATCATCAGCATAATATTTGCTTTCCCAAGCAAGTAAACATGCTTCAAATTCAGTATCATCTATTAGCTCAAAACAAAGGTCTAAAGCCTTATCTTCTTCATTTGCATCATAAAGAGTATCATCAACATTTTCTGTACTTTCAGAATCATTATTCTCTTCACTCGAATTATTATCTGGTTCAGGATTATTTGCTTCTTCATCTCTATCCATACTCAAATTTGGATTATTCTCAGCAAAGTAATCATAGTTTTCTGCATTATTAATCGCCTTTTGTGGACTATTTTTTGCAAGAGTTTTCGCATCTTCTTGACCATAAGCATAATCATTTGCACCAACAACTACAGTAAAATGCGAAACTTCATGAACCAACGTTCCAGCTTGTGTGTCTGTACCTGTTCGAGAAGAGTTCCAAAATGCACCACATAAATAGACTTGATATTGACTGTCAGGATAAACATAAGCATAAGTCTCATCATAGAGACTGCTATCTTGCTTACATGTGCCACAATCAAAAGTAATATTTTTATTTTCAAAAGCATCATAAATCTTTTTAAACCCTTCTGTTACCGTTTTTTGTCTTGTGGCATCTACTGCACCAAACCATGTAACATAACGCTCTGAAGAGGTCTTTTTAGGAGCACTCATTAGAACATCCATTGACTCTTTTGAAATTTTAATAGCATCATCATGAGCAACTTTAAGTGTCTCAATTTCACTTTGGGAACACTGGTTAAACTTAGCTGGTTTTTTTAACCATAAAGTGCGTTTCTCTTTTGTTGAAGGGGTAAATGAAAAGTCAATAGCAGGAAGCTGTTTTTTTCTCATCTCATTGACTTCTAATTTAGCATCATCCAATAAACGGTATTTAAACTCACCATCAAAACGAACAGTATACTTACCTTTTTCTCTCATTTTATAATAAGTAGGTAGCGTAACCATTACCTTTTCAGTCTCTCCAGCTTCAAGTAACATATAGTCATTCTGCGTAGGTTTTGCCCGTTTAACACTTCTTCCTATATATCTATTCTCTCTCTCCCCCATATTCACATCAAAAATATCAGCATTAATTGTCTTTTCAAAAGGGGTATTCCACTTTAAGATTTCAATATCTTGTTTGGATTGATTTGTTACACTCACAAAAATTTTTCCTTTTTCTGCATTTTCATCAATGCTAAACTTCACAGCTATAGGAGAAGCTGCAAAAGTAAGTAGAGGGGCTAAACTTAGTAGTAGTAATTTTTTCATGATTTAATCCTTTATGTTTTTAAGATAAACCATTATAAATTAAAAAAATGACCTTTTAATGAGCTTTATTCTACTACTCATAAACAGCTAAAGAGGCATCACTCATATCTATCCATTTTGTTGGTAAATGCACAGGCCAAATAATGCCATTCTCATACCAATTCCACCAACCAGAAAACCCTTGAGAAATATAAAGGTAGGCTTTAGCTTGTTTAGAAGGATGGGCATTAGCTACTATTTGTATTTTGGCTGCATCTGAAACCTTCATCATCCATAGTGCAAAAAAATCACTATAATCACGATTAGTAATGTAAGAACTTACAATGGTCATATAGTCTATACTTGATATAGCTTTTGCCTCTTCCCAACTATAAGTACTAAAGCCTAATTTACTACGTTCTACTTCCCATTTGCTCTGTGTTGAGAGTGCATCTGTATAGAGTCTTTCATGTAGCCACATTTTGGTGTAAAAATCCCAAGAGCTATTCTCATCGGTTGAACTCGACCACATAAGTTGTGCATGAAAGGCAACTCCTGCCCATCCTTCATTGTTAAGAGGTCCTTGAATTTGAGGTATGCTTCCATCTGTATTATATTGCTTTAACTTATCAAATACAATATTAAACTCCACACGAATCTGATCCCATCCTCCATAATAGTCTCTTCCTTGGTCAAGTGCATAAGCTCTTGAAGTTCTAAAAGTTGAGTTTAGATTTGATACTTCTCCTCCATTAGGAAGTGTCATTCTAGCACGTTGCAAATTATGCCCCATCTCATGGCTTGGAAGTTGAGCAATAGGGTCAATACCATGGTCAAAATCTATAGGGTTCCCTGCACAAGCATTTCCACACAAAGCATTAGCATCAGAGTTCATATGTTGAATCCTTGGCTTTTGATGAATAACACTATTGGTACAGTCTAAATTATGCTCTGTACAAAAGTCAACAACACTAGAATTTAGTCCTGCCAATCCTCCACCATTGAACCCTGCCCAGTGGTAGTTACCTAAAATGAGATATTTGTTCATATACTCAACATATTTTCCCACATCGCCACCATAAGTACCATTGTTAATGACACTCATCATATTACCCATAAGGCTATGCAGTTCAGCAAATGGTGTCTTAATCTCTGCCCATGAGAAGTTATCATTTTGACTAAGAGCTGTAGTAAAGTCTGCAATCTCTTGAGCTTTTTGAGCTTCACTTTCACTTCCATCCAAATAGAGTACAGGATGCTCTAAAACGTTCTCAATATCAAAAGAGATAATTGGTTTTACATCACTTGTCTGTTCACTCCACCATACATAAATAGGTCCTCCATAAGGAGTAGAGAGACGTATCTCTTCTCCTGTATCTATCTCTATCCAATGACTACTCACTGTTTGTGGTCTATTGTAGAGATTCTTAGCAGTAAACGGCATACTATTGTTTGCCCCTATTCCTCCACGTGTAAAGTTTATGGCAATCCATACTTTAACCCCTTGTTCACTATCAGTTCTCTTAATGACTATCTCTTTTCCAGGAGGAGCATAAACACCCATAGTAGTTGGCTCAGAAAATTTAGTTGTTTGAAAATTTTTACTTTTATTTGTCGTTGTTTTAGCATTTAATGTCTGATTATTTGCATAACGATTAGCATCATAATCATGGTTTAAAAATGTTCCCATTTTAGACTGATAGGTATTACTTTTTCTAAAGTAACTAATAGAGTTATCAGCATAAAGTGCCTTGAAAAAAGTTGTATTATCGGTATCTACCTTATCCATTGGGTAACTAATATTTTCTCTATATTTATCTCCTAGCAATATAAGAAGTTTATGTAACCTATTACTATCTTCACGCTTATCTGCAAATATATCTGTTTTTTTATAATCAAAAAAACGTGTACTCTCTATTAAACTATCTAATTTCGTAAAGAGTTTATTATTAAGGGTTTTCCCATCTACCGTATCAGTATAATCTCTAACCTGTTTACCATTACTTAGAGGAATATTCCAACGGTCATTTTGGTCTCTTCCTCCATTAATCTGTGGAAAAGCATAATGAAAGTTTTCATTTTTTAAATCAGAAACCAGTTGAGCTAAACCTCCATCTAAACTAGAACTACATTGTGCTGCTATACTTGGTGCATCACCATAAGTTTTTTGTGTACGAAAATTCCAACCTCCATCTGTTCCGGTAATACTATTGTGATCATTGTAGTAATTTTTTGGGGCCACATGCATAAAAAGTCCTTTAGAAGCTTCATTCGTAGCAACATCAAGAACTCTTTGAATATCAGCATCTTTTGCATCACTCAACATAAAAATATCATACTCTGATGCATTATTAGCACCAGATGGTAATCCATAATCTTTTTGCCACTGTGTTGGTAACCCATTACTAGCTAAGCTTACACCAGAAAGTAAAGAGAAGTTGGATTGAATCCAAGACTCAACACTCCACAATTTTCCCCAGCCACCACCAAATCCCCATCCTGAACTTCCATCATGCCACAAGAGTTTTAGGGAAGTATTTAAAAACTCTACATCCGATTTAAAACTACCTAAATTCTCACCTCTTTCATGCGAAAGCCACTTAAGTACATTAAGTATCTCAGTTTTGTCAACACCATCACTATAGTAACCTTTCATATCTACCTCATCAAAAAGAGGGATGCTAGATATCGCCATTCTTACACCATTTGGTAACTCTTTAATCGCTAGATAGGTTTCTGGTACACCATTGTTATAGGCTACAATCACGGGTATCCAATCAAAACTATTTATAGTAAAACTACTAATACTTGATACTCCTTCTAAATTAGAACGTACTTTTAAACCATTAGGATAGATGCGTTTTAATAATGTCTCACATTTATTTTGTTGTATTGCATAAGTATCTTCTATGGCTTTATATATTTCAACTTCACTTACATCTGAAGCACTACCAAACTTTAAAGCATCTCTGATGGCACTATTAACTATAGCCCCTGTACCTTCATTTATCTCTACACTTTGAGTCTCATCACCTATGGGTCTATCTGAATCTGTTACCTGCATAAAAATATAAACTATTATTCTCATTTTTATATAAACAACTTTTTTAGAATCATAGGTAATTTTAATTCTAAAATTATAAATGAGCTCTTTTTTCACTCTCTTTTCAAATTTATCATCTAAACTATTAGATATTTTTAGCAATGCTACTCTTGTACTTATTTTACCATCGCTTGTAATATCAAACTGTTCTGAATCTGGATCTATTAACTCTACAGACTTTATATTGTCATTTTCTTTTAGAGGAAGAGTCACTGCCCCTACCAATGTCCCTTTGGGAACAGTATCATTCACATCTAAAACTTTTATCTCTTGCTCTGCTACTGTTTCTATCGTATCAGTAGTAGAAGTTGTTCTCTCTGCACTTTCATCTCCTCTACAACCAATAAAGATAAAAATCACTAAAATGGACAATAATTGTAATATTTTCACCTCTAACATCCTTTTACTTATTTCTTTAACTAAAAAGATATCTTAAAAAAATGACCTTTTAATGACCCTTCTAAAAATCAAACCAACTATCTTCATCTTCCAAGTCACAATCCATTCCAGAGTAACAATAGCTAGAAGTAATAATATTACCATTTCCATCAAAACTATCATTTTCTTTAAATAGTTCGCTATCAAACTCTCCTGTAAAATTCAAATATCCACCTAAATTAGAAAGTTTACCCACAGAAGAAAAACTATTTTTCTTTGCATCACTATCAGTAGCTAGAGAGGTAGAGTTTAACTCATACGTCTCAACTTCATCTGATTTTTTTAGCATCTCAAAATGAAAGACATCAGAACTGCTATCTACTTTATTAAAAAAGCTATTATCAGTGACTATCTGTTTGCTATTGTCTTCTTTTTTAGAAAAGTCAATTACAATACTACTCTTTTCCTCTACACTCTCTTCAATATATTCTGAAAAAATAAGTTTTTCATCCTTTGACCAAGAGATACGCTCAAAAGAAATACCCTTTTCATCTTCAAATGCAGTATCAATTTTTAAACTGTAGCTATATTTATTTTGTGTCGTATGCTCAACAAATTCAATCTCACCAAAACTTAAAACATCTCCAAGCTCATAGCCCAAATCTTCTGATGTTAATTTTTTTAATCTATTTGACAAATTTTCATCAAATACAAAAGTTAGACTATCCTCTTCAATAATACAACGCTCTTCTTGAGGCATATTTTTACATCGACTATCAACCTTATCAATTACCTCATTAATAAAAAGTAAATTAACTTCAAGTGATATACGTTGTTCTTCTAAAAATTTCACATCTTCTTTCAATTCTAAATAGGCTGAACTCTTATTCTCATCCTCTTTAAAATAGGAGAACTTTTTAAGTTTTTTACGAGTACTGCTTTTTGCTTCTAAAGCCTTTGGCATATCAATAGAAACTTTTTGAGGAACAGAGAGACTCTCATCCTCTTTTGCCATTGTTCCACATCCCCAAATACTCAAAAGTACAATAAATAGTAAACTTAATTGCATTTTATATACAAACATATCTTTCCTTTATTAATGATAGTGTACCATAACTAACAGTAGAATAAAAAAGTGACTTTTAAATGAGCGAAAACTTAAAAAATCCTAAATACACCCTCCTTTATGTTGAAGATGAAGCTCCTATTCGCATGGTTACAAAAATGTTTTTAGCTCCCTATTTTACAGAGATATTTGAAGCCCAAGATGGCATTGAAGCTTTTCAAATTTATGAAGAAGAAAAACCTGATATGATTATCACGGACATCGAGATGCCTCATCTAAATGGCTTAGAACTTTGTCGTAAAATTCGTAAAAAAGACAAAGAAACCCCCATCATTATTACCACGGCTTACACCTCTGTAGACTATCTTTTAGAGGCTGTCTCTTTAAATCTTATTAAATATTTAGGCAAACCCCTTAAAGAAGAAGAGATTATGGAAGCCTTAGAAAACAGTTTTGAGCTTTTAGAATCTAAAAATCCCTCCATCATCCAGCTAACCCCTGAACTCTATTATGATACACTTAACCAGTCTCTCGCTAAAACAGATAAAATTATTTCGCTCTCACAATACCAAAGCATGTTATTAAATATATTAATTAAGAATAAAAACCGAATTGTCTCTTACACTGAAATAGAAAATGAAATTTGGTATGACAAGGTCATGACAGCTGACAGCCTTAGAACCTTAGTTAGAAAAACACGTAAACTCGTAGGAAAAGAGGTCATAGAGAACATCTCAAAAACAGGTTACAAGATTAATCTTTATGGATAATATTCTAAAATTAAAACTTCTTTTTATCATCATTCTCGCCTTTATCACCAGCTACTTTTTTTATGATGAACACTTTATTAACCATACAGGTACAATGCATACCTTTGGAAATTTGGCTTTTTTAATCGCTGCTATTTCTATGGGGGTTATCATCTCTGCTACTATTTATAATCTTGCATTTTATTATTACATTCGTAATCGTCAATATCTATTTTATGGTTTAGCCCAACTCTCAACGCTCTTTTTTCTGATTAATTTAGATAGTATTTACATTTCACCTTTTGATGAGATATTTGGATTGCACTCATCACTACTATTCTCATTAACCCGTGCCTTAGTTGTCTTATTCTCTTTACTTTTCATTAAAGAGTTTTTAAAAAGTTATCAAGTTAAAAAATTAAATAGGCTTATTAATATACTGCTATATTTAACCCTCCTTGACATCTTATTTACCTTTATTTTTTCTGTTGCTATTTTGACAAACTTTATCCCTATCTTTATCCCTATTTGGCTAGTTCTTAGTGAAGCAAGTCGTGCCATTAAAGAGAAAGATATGCCCTTTTATTTCTTAATGATTGGCTGGTATATCTCTATTTTTGTAGCCATCATTGAACACTTAGGACTCATTAAACTTATTGGTGTGCCTTTTCCATTTCTACACATTACCTTTGCCATTGAATCCATCTTTCTCTCTTTAGCCATCTCTTACAAATTTAAACTACTTGATGAAAAACAAAAAATGCAACAATCACTTTTACTACAACAATCACGCTTAGCCAGTATGGGAGAGATGATTTCAATCATTGCACATCAATGGAAACAACCTCTTAACTTTTTGTCCATGGCTCACATGAATTTAAAACGAATGCACCAAGAGCATAAAGATTCCAACATGCTGATTGTTGAAGCCAATAAACAAATAGAATACATGTCCAATACCATTGACAGCTTTAGAGATTTTTATAACCCCTCAAAAAAGAAAGAGTCCTTTTCGGTTGAGAGTGCCTTAACACATGTTCTTAACATTAGCACTTCAGCACTCAATGCCAATAATATTACTATAAACTGTTCAATAGAAAGTGATTTTAAGATTTATGGTAATAAAAATGAGTTTGAACAAGTACTCTTAAACCTCATCAACAACGCCAAAGATGCCCTTGTTAGTAAAAAAATAGAAAATCCTAACATCACCATCCAGATATCAACCAATCTTCTTAGCGTTAAAGACAATGCAGGGGGTATTTCAAAAGAGATTATTCACCGTATTTTTGACCCCTATTTCTCAACAAAGAAAAACAGTGATGGCATAGGACTCTATATTTCTAAAATGATTATTGAACAAGAGTTAGAAGGAAAACTTAGCGTAAAAAGTAATAAAGAAGGAACAACTTTTTTAATTCAATTTATGAACTAAATGAGCCATCTGCTGTACCCCAAGGACATTTCCGATGGGCAAGATAATTTTAATAAGAAACCCCGAACAGCCGTTCTGCATAAAGCCGGCCCTAAAAAGCCAACGGTGTAGGAGAGAGTCATCTTTAGGGGGCATCTTCTCGCCAGACTAAGCTAAGCTCGAACGAAGACACCCACACACCAATGAACTACATGTCCCACAAAAGATAATGTTGGACCACAAATAACAGTAGTCGAACTATCCAGGTTGAGAAAATTATAGCACTTTTAAAAGGAAAAGTCACTATTTTTTTAGATTTTTTCTAACTCTTTTGCCTTTTTTATACACTCCGTAATTAATGGTTTATCAGCTATTACATATTGACACATCTTAGGTAAATGTTGCGTTGTAGCTTTGCCAATTAAGACTGCTCTATAGCTTTTACACCACTCAAAATTCTCAAAAAAACACTTAATGGTAGAGGGAGAAGTAAAAATGATAATGGCATTTTCTTTAGGCCGAGCATCTTTAGAATATTTAACACAAAAAGTCTCATAAATAATCTGCTCTTCTAATGCTATACCATTTTTTGCCAAATAAGCTTTACTATCAAAAGAAACAACTTTAGGTCTAAGATAAAGCAATTTTTTATCAGAAAAATTCTTTGCTATATCTTTTCCTAAAACTTCTCCATAAAATTCTTTAGGAGCGTAAATAACTTCTCCACCAAGCTCTTCTATCTTTTTTTTAGTTGCAGTACCAATGGCGATGCAAGGATACTTTTTCCAATTTTTATCGATGCTATCAGCTGAAACCACTGCTTGTTTTGATGTAAACATCAGCGTGTCACAAGAAGAAAAGTCAATAAAATCAGTCGTTAGAGAAAAAGAAATCATAGGAAGAGAGAATGTCCCTTCTTTTTGTAAAGGAGAGAGTAAGTAGATTAATTGTGACATAATCTTTGACTAGCATCCATGTACTCTTCATTGGTATAAACATCATTATAGGGGTCATAATGAGGTGTAATTATCCAACCTTTTTTACAGTCGAGCATTCTAATTTTCTCTTCTATATTATCTGAAATTCTATGGGCATCTATCAAGTACATCTTAGGGTGAAAAACTAAATGAAATTCCACAAAGTTTACTGTTCCATCGGTTCTTGTTTTTAGCCAATGGTAAGAGGTAATCTCCTCATCACTTTCTAAAATGTTATGAATTTTTTGAATTATCTCATCATCTAAAGCCTTGTCAAGAAGAATCTCTATGCCTTCAACTATAATTTCATAAGCAGAATAGATAATGTAAATACCAATGGCAAACCCAAAAATGGCATCAACCATTTCAAGCCCTGTTAAATAGACAATTCCCAATGCAAGAAGCACAGCCCCATTTGCCCACAAGTCAGTTTGATAATGTAAAGCATCAGATTTAATGACTAAGTTGTCTGTTTCTTTGGCTACAGCCAATAAATATCTAACCAATCCAAATGTAATAACAATAGAAATGACCATTACCCAAATAGCAGGGGTTAGTAACGTCGTTTCAGTCCCATGTATGGCTTTTTGAATGGCTTCATAAATAATGTAAAACCCAGAAATCGTGATAATCGTTCCCTCAATCACAGCTGCAATGGCTTGAACTTTTCCTTTTCCATACTGAAATTCATTGGTCGCTTTCTCTTCAGATTTTTTAATGGCAAAGAAGTTAAAAACAGAGATGAGCGTGTCAAGTAGAGAGTCAATAGCCGACGCTAAAACAGCTACTGAACCTGAAGCTATTCCTATAACAAACTTTAAAGCTGTTAATGAAATGGCAACAATTGAAGCAACAATGGTTGCTCTTTTTTGTGGGGACATACTTCACTCCTAAAACTTATTTTGTGAAGTGTACCATAAGCCTTTTAGTTTTCTCTTATAAAGCATGGTTAAAAGTCATAAATCTCATCTCTTTTTTCAAGCATCTTGATGAAGTTTTTAGCCAACATAGCTGCTTTTTTACTAAACTTCTCAACTATATTTGGGCTAAAATGTAAAACCAACTCCTCTTTAAAAAGCAAAAGCCATCTGTCAAAACTCTCATAAGTTAGCCTACTTATGTAAAGATGTGGCTCAAAAGGGTCTCGGTTATAATGCTTGTCACCTGTCATCAACATTAACCAAAAATCTGTAAGTAATTTAAAATGCTCTTCCCAAAGTTCATCACAGAGGTCATTTCCTAAAACTTCTATGAAATAAGGGTTAATCTCTTCATCTTTTATAACTCTTAAATAGAAAGCTCTAACAAATTCTTCTACTGAAGCTCTATCTATGCTATCTGCCAACATTATGACCTACTTTTTTAGCAATCTTAACAATTTATTCTCTATATGCTTTTGATATTTGTCAATTTTTATTTTATAAAATGCACCATCTTAAACTTGTCACCCATAATAGTTGGAGAAATAAGTGTCTTAATCTTATCTGCTTCTCGCACATAATTAGCCTGAGTTGCTTGTTTAGCAAACTGCTCTAAAATGTCTATCAGTCCAAAACGAACCAATGCCCTAGCCTGTGTTTCATACTTGTTAAGCGTAAATCCTGCTTCTTCAAATGCATCTATGACATGACCAAAATTTACATCGTACGTGATGTCTGCTTTTTGAAAAGCATCGGCTAACACTAACTCTTCATCAAACAGAGGAAAGGTTTTATGCTTTTCATAGACCCTAATAGAAAAATCATTTCGTACAAATTTTTCACCATAGTCAAAGCTCACAAAGTCACAACGTTTAATGCCTTTTGCCATATGCAGAGCAAACGCTTCATAACCTACGGCTACTTCACCTTTTACTTGTCGATGTTTTGAAGCAAACTCTAGCAACTCTTTATCTGCTTCTCTCCATTCTACTACATTGTCCGTTACAAAGGCTTGTTCTCCATCTTTTATAAGCTCACAAGCAAAGGCATCAAAAATTTCATTGGCAACCACAAAGGCGTACTGAACTTCTACCTCATCTATGTCATTAAAATGGGTAATGCTAATGTCTGAACCAAAACGCTCTTCTATGTACTTTAGTTGTTCTTGTTGAACATGAGGTTGACGCTCGACAATTCCAAATTTTAGCGTTTGTACTAAGGTTGGGTCAAGTGTATAGAGCCACTGTATCATGTCGCAAAGTAAGTAGCCTTTATGAGCCCCTACTTCTATGAGCCAACCATCTTTTTTAAATGCTTCTTCTTGAATGAGTTTATAAAAATGGTTCGCAATACTCGCCCCAAAAAATGAGCTGGTACTAACAGCCGTGTAGAAGTCACCCTCTTTACCTATGGCTTTAAAGGTTTTGTAGTAGCCGTCTTCTCCGTAGAGCCATTCGTTCATGTATGTGCTAAATTTCAACTAGTTACCTTTTTTTCATCTTGACTTAACACCCCATACTTAACCAGCAACTCCATAATCTGCTCTGGCAATAAATACCCCTCATATCGTCCTATCTCTTTTCCATTTTCATCCCAAAAGACAGAAGTTGGTAATACTTGTACATTTGAGTTAATCGCACCCAAAACATCTTTGTCTGTGTTAATATAGTAAATAGGAACATTAGGATGCTGTGCTTTTATCTCTTTTAAATAAGGTGCCATGTGTTCACACCAAATACATTTTGTTTTCCCAAACTGTACCATGAGTCGTTTTCCTTTGGGGATCTCAACCACATTTACTTTGGGAATGTCTCCAAAATCGTAAGCTATTAGCCCTAAACTTAATGCTACTATTAATGCTATATTTTTTAACATATCTACTCCTTTTACATTGCATCTGCGACATTAACATAAAGCCCTAAAAGCTCTATTTGTGCATCTACTTTATAGATTTCTTGGTCTAGTTTTCTTATTTTTACTGAGTTCGCTACTATTTGAGTGTCTATTGTCGTTCTGTCACCCAGTGCTTCTAAGTCTTGAGCTGTGTTCAACATACTTTCATAATGCACCATGTCATCTTTGGAAAGGGCTATTTTTTTGTCAATAATCTCTAAACGCTTTTGAGACAATTTAAAGTTGTTTACCATGGTTTTTTTCTTCTCATTTAAAGTAACTTGTGCGTTAAGATACTCTATTTTTGAAGTTTGCACATCATCAAAACTGTTTATACTTATGGGTAGCGTAACTTTAAAACCATAATTATAATACTGCTCTTTAATCGAAGAACCTGGAAGTGCAAATAAAGGATTTAAATCTTCATCTGTATAACGTCCATTTATTGAGATTTCAGGTAAATACTTGGTTAAGGTCATAAATTTATTATGTCTTTTCTCTTCAACTCTAAAACTATCACGTTGAAGCTCTAACTGTTCATCCATATAACGTTCTTTTTCTATCATCCCAAAATTTGGAAGTGTTAAAGCATAAGGATTATGGTCACTTAAAAGTGAAAATTCATTTTCTAATTTTGAAATACTCAACTCTAACTCTAACTTAGAAGTGATGTCTTGGTTACGTTTAAGTAAGGCTTGGTCATAAAGTGTTCGATTACTCAAACCCTCTTCATAAGACTCTTTTTGTATCTGTATATCTAAGTTGTCATTTTCAATGCTCAAATCTAACTTTGCCAATTGTAGTTTTGATTTCTTGAGATTAAATAAAATGGTTAACGCCTGTGAGATTAACTGTCGTTTTTGTAGTTCTATCTCTAAAGCATTGGCTTTCCCTAAAGCTTTGGCATATTTAACAGCTGCCCAGATTCCACCCATTTTGAAAATGGGTTGGTCAACGGAAACAATGAACTGTTCAGTATTAATAGTATTACCAAACTGTGTAGAATAATTTTTAGAATATTGCAAGACTACAGGATTAATCCATGAATTTTCTAATTGATGACTTTGTACTCTATTTTGCTCACTTTGATATTTTAAAAGTTCAGATTTATCGGCTGATAAAATATCACTCAATTCACTTTCTCCGACTAAAATAGAACAAAATATACTAGAGAGTAGAAACAGCTTCTTCAAAACGCTTAAATCCTTCATCTATCTCTTCAACAGTAATGGTCAATGCAGGTAAGAAGCGAACTGTATTTCGTCCTGCTGGAAGTACTATTAATCTCTTTTCCATACATGAAGAGAGTACTTTTTTCATGGTATCATTGTCTTTTGCACGAAGTCCACGCATCAGTCCTAGACCCACTTCTTCTGTAAACAAGTTTGAATACTTTGTTGCTATCTCTTTTAATTTAACAGTAAAATATGCCAACGTCTCTGTTAGTTGCCCACTCTCATTCAACGCAGATAACACTTCAAGTACAGCTAGTCCTGCTCTTGTACTTAGGTAGTTTCCCCCAAAAGTAGAACCGTGGTCACCTGCTACTAGTACCTCTTTGTGCTTGGTCATAACAGCCCCAATAGGAACACCACCACCAAGACCTTTTGCCATGGTGATGATATCTGGGCTTATCTCATACATATTTGAAGCCAACATTTTACCTGTACGATAAATTCCTGTTTGCACCTCATCAACGATGAGTAAAATATCTTTCTCTTTTAGATATTTTTCCAGTTTTTGAATCGCCTCTTTTTCAAAAGGTTGAACCCCACCCTCACCTTGAACGAGTTCTATCATAACAGCGACTGTTTCATCGTCTATGTTTTCATAAACAGCATCTAAACCATTAACATATGAAAAACCATCTGGGTAAGGTGAAAAATTTGCTGTATGAAAGTGTTCTTGTCCTGTTGCTTTTACCGTAGTAATAGTTCTTCCATGAAATGAATGCTCTAGTGTTATGACCTTATAACGCTTTTTATCAAACTTAGTTTCACCATATTTACGAGCTATTTTAATAGCCCCTTCATTAGCTTCTGCACCCGAATTGGCAAAGAAAATTGCTCCGTCATAATTGGCTAAAGTACAAATTTTTTCTGCTAACTTTGCTTGTGGTTCTATTATCTGCAGGTTTGAAATATGAATAATCTTTGCTACTTGCTCTTGCAGTGCTTTTACCAATGTAGGATTACTATGTCCTACAGAATTTACAGCAATGCCTGAAGCGAAGTCAATGTATTCATCTCCATTTTCGGCAAAAAGTCTTGCACCCTCACCTTTTACAAAATTTGTATAATCACGGTTATATGTCTGTAAGCCATACTGCTTATCTAATGCTTCTAATGTCATTTATTTTCCAATTTTTTAATATTATAAACTCTTATGTGTCTCATCTGTTAAATGCTCAAAAGGCAATTTAGCCCCACCCATGACATGAAAATGTAAATGATGAACCTCTTGTCCACCATCATCACCATTATTGGTAATAAGCCTATAACCTGATTTATCAATGCCTGTCAAGGTCGCTACTTCTTGAATAAAAGTTGTCATTTTACCCATCATCTCAGCTTGAACATCTTGAAAACATTCAACATGCACTTTAGGAATCACCAAAACATGAATAGGTGCTTTTGGATATAAATCATGAAATGCTACAAAGTCATCATTTTCCAAAAGCTTATTACTTGGTATCTCATTATTTACTATTTTACAAAAAATACACATTGAAAATCCTTTATATATTATGTTATTTATTTTAAAAATTATAACACAATCAATCCCACTATTAGCATAGTTTAGCTAAAATTCCACAAAATAAAATAATTGGATAGAGGTTATTTTGGAAACATTAGAACAACAAATTAACGACGCCAACTCCTTAGCCGAACTTGAAAAAGTTCGTATTGAACTTTTTGGGAAAAAAGGTGCATTATCTAAAGAGTTTGCAAAGCTAAAAGATGTCCCCGGACCCGAAAAAAAAGCTTTTGCTGAAGGTCTTAACAAAAATAAAGAAGCTTTACAAACCAGTTTTGACTCACGATATGAACTCCTAAAAAAAGAAGAAATAGAAAAACTTTTAAAAGCAGAAGCCATTGATGTTTCACTCTATGGAAACCTTGATGAAAAAGGGGCTTATCATCCTGTTATGGCAACAATGGATAAAATTATTGACTACTTTGTGGCATTAAACTTTTCCATTGAAGATGGGCCAAAAGTAGAAGATGACTTTCATAATTTTGAAGCACTCAACCTACCAAAGAACCATCCTGCACGTGATATGCAAGATACTTTTTTCTTTGAAGATGGTGCAGTGCTAAGAACCCATACCTCACCTGTACAGATACGAACCATGTTAAAACAGAAACCACCTATTCGCATGATTGCCCCTGGTGCTGTTTTTAGAAAAGACTATGACATTACCCACACCCCTATGTTTCATCAAGTAGAAGGTTTGGTTGTAGATAGCAAAGGTGAGATTAACTTTGCCAATCTCAAAGCCATTATGTCTGACTTTTTACGCTATATGTTTGGTGAAGTTGAAGTACGTTTTAGACCTAGTTTTTTCCCGTTTACTGAACCATCAAGTGAAGTTGATATCTCTTGTATCTTCTGTGAAGGAGAAGGCTGTCGTGTCTGTTCACATACAGGTTGGCTAGAAGTACTTGGTTGTGGAATTGTTGATTCCAATGTTTTTGATGCTGTAGAGTATGAAAATGTAAGTGGCTATGCCTTTGGTTTAGGTGTAGAACGTTTTGCCATGTTACTACACAAAATACCAGACCTTAGAATGCTATTTGAGGGTGATACCCGTTTATTGGAGCAATTTAGATGATAATTACAAGAACTTGGTTAAATAACTTTATAGATATTAGTGAAGTATCTAATGACACACTTTACAAAACACTCAATAGTATTGGATTAGAAGTTGATAGTATTGTCGAATATAGCATTCCTAAAAAAATTGTTGTAGGAAAGATACTCTCTTGTGAAAAACACCCCGATGCTGATAAACTTAATGTTTGTCAAATTGAAATTAATGCTGGTACAACACGTCAAATTGTTTGTGGTGCAGCTAATGTAATTAATGCTGAGTATGTAGCTGTTGCTACCATTGGTGCAAAACTAGGTGCTGATTTTGAAATCAAACATGCTAAACTTCGTGGTGTTGAATCTGAAGGGATGGTCTGTTCTGCTTCAGAACTAGGTTTGCCCAATATGGGTAATGGCATCATGATTCTTGATGATAGCATCGGAGAACTTATTATTGGTAAAGAATTAAATGAATATAAAAAACTAGCTGATACTGTTATAGAAATTGAACTTACAGCCAATCGTGGTGACTGTCTTTCTATACATGGTGTGGCTAGAGATTTATCAGCAGCTCTAAATATTCCAATGAAGAAATTTGACTATGAAAGCCAAAATCAAGAAAAAATTGGTCTAGCAAGAGTCGCTAAATTAAGCTCTGAAGGTGATATTAAAGCTTCATTAGAATACACCATGGCAAATGTTAATAATCTTCAAACATCATTACTTTTTGCCTTGCGTCTCTCTTTTATAAATGAACATACTGAAAATCCTATTGCTAACTTCTTACGTTATATTACCCACACTACCGGAGTTATATTAAGAGCTTATGACGTAAGCCATATAAACTTTGAGAATGATGAAAGAATTACCATACAAGCAAAAAATGTAAATAATGTTGTTCATCTCTCAATCAATAATAAACTCTGTGCTCATTTAGGAATTTATCAAACTGATGACTCAAAAGCAAATAAAAATTCTACACAAGTACTCTTTCAGGCATCCTATATTGATCCCAATATAATTGTCGATGTTGTCTCAGAACAAAAACTTGAAACAGATGAACTTTACTACAATACCTCTCGTGGTTCTGAGCCTAATTTATGTTTTGCAATCACTTATTTAACTTATTTATTTGAGACCTATTATAGTTCAAAACTTTTTGATGGAACAATCTCTTCAATAGAAGAGTATGAAGAAAAAATCATTACAGTTTCAACTGAAGAAATTTGTCAAATTATCGGAAATGAAATTCCTAAAATGGAAATTATAAATATTTTAAAATCTCTTAACTTTAAAGTGCAGACTTCGGTAGAAGACAACTTTGGTGTTACTATTCCAAAATATCGACATGACATTGAAAACATTCAAGACATAGCTGAAGAAGTTGTTCGTATTATTGGAATTGATAATCTTGAGGCTAAGGCATTAAAGTTTGTTGAAAAAAATAGAACCAATGATACAATGCGTCAATATTATGCAAAAAAAGAGTTACGTTCTCGTGCCGTGGCAGCAGGATTTGATGAAAGTATCTCCTATGCATTTACTGATAGAGGATTACTTGAGAAATATGCTTTTACTGTAGTAGATAAAAAACTAGATATTATGAATCCAATTACTACAGACTTTAACACCCTAAGAACAACTGTACTAATCAACCTATTACAAGCTACAAAACGGAATATTAGCTATTCTAAAAAATCAATAGCACTCTTTGAGATTGGTACTATTTTTAATGAATATCGTGAAGAAAAAGATGTATTAAGTCTAATTTTTACAGGTCAAAAAGAGTCAGAAAATGTTTCTAATGCAGGAAAACCTCTAAATATTGATTTTGAAAGTTTTGTAAAAAAACTCTCTTCCATTATTGGAAACTTTGAATTACGAGCATCAGTAGAGTCTAATAAACTTATTCACCCTTATCAATCTGCTGATATCATCATTAATAACCAGATTTGTGGATATTTAACTAAAGTTCATCCGAATGTTTCTGAAGATTTTGATTTAAAAGAGACTTTTATAGCTGAAATAGATTTTTCTGCCTTAGTTCCACAACATATTAATGCCAATCCTATTTCCAAATTTCAAGGTGTTTATAAAGACTTAAGTTTTGTTCTTGATAAAAATATCCCTTACAGCCAAGTATGCTTAACCATCCGAGCATTAAACTTACCTCTTCTTAAAAAATTCTATGCTGTTGATATCTATGAAGATGTGTCACTTGGAGAGGAGAAGAGTTTATCTTTACGTCTATTTATTCAATCATTAAATGATACACTCAATGATACAGAGATAGAAGAGACAACCAATGCAATTATTATAGAATTGGAAAAACAATATGGAGCAAAACTCCGATGAAAAGCGTGAGTATTTTAAAAATCAAAAATGCTTTTAACTTAGTATGTTCCGACATTGCAGCAGATAAATCTATTTCTCATCGCTGTGCAATGTTTTCCTTGTTATCTGACAAACCCTCATATATTAAAAACTTTTTGTTAGGAGAAGACACCTTAGCTTCTCTCTCTATTGCAGAACAACTTGGAGCAACCGTAAAACGAGATAATAGTAACATAGAGATTACTCCACCCAAACGGCTTACTGAACCTAGCAATATTTTAGATTGTGGTAATGCAGGTACAGGTATGAGACTCTATGCTGGTCTTTTATCAGGCATTCAAGGCTCTTTTATCTTAACTGGTGATAAATATTTACGTTCACGTCCTATGAGTAGAGTGGCTAATCCTTTACGTTCTATTGGTGCGAAAATTGATGGTAGAGAAAATGGAAACTTAGCCCCTCTTGCTATTCGAGGTGGAGAATTAAAATCATTTAAATATGCATCTCCTATTGACTCTGCACAAATTAAATCTGCACTTATTTTAGCAGCACTCCAAGCTGATGACATCTCTTACTATAAAGAGTCTCTTCTTTCTCGTGATCACACAGAACGAATGCTCTTAGGCATGGGTGCTAATGTAATACTTCAAGAAGATGGGTGGATTAAAATTGAACCTTTAAATCAGCCTTTAAATCCACTTAATATTACTGTCCCTACTGATCCATCTAGTGGATTCTTTTTTGCTGTGGCTGCAGCCATAACTCCTGAGTCTAAAGTAATTATTAAAAATGTAACGCTTAATCCTACAAGAATTGAAGCTTATAAAGCACTTGAAAAAATGGGTGCAAAGATTTCTTATGTCGAACAAGAAAATATCTATGAACCTATTGGTGATATAGAGATTAGTTATAATGGTCAACTAAATGCTATAACTATTGAAAACAACATCGCATGGCTAATTGATGAATTACCAGCACTCTCTATTGCCATGGCTACAGCTAAGGGGATATCTTTAGTTAAAAATGCCAAAGAGTTACGAGTCAAAGAGAGTGATAGAATAACGACGGTACTAACAGGTTTAAATGCTTGTGGAATTAAGACAATAGAACATGAAGATGGTTATGAAATTATTGGAGGTGATGTCAAATCAGCCACTATCAATAGTCATGGAGACCATAGAATTGCCATGAGCTTTGCCATTGCTGGGCTCTTAAATAATATGAATATTGAAGACACGGAATGTATTGATACCTCATTTCCAAACTTTTTTGATATACTCCGTCAAATTACTGACATAAAGGACTAATAATGAAAATAGAACTCGCTTCTAGTTATGGCTTCTGTTATGGTGTAAAACGTGCCATTGAAATCGCTGAAGAACATAAAAACTCTTTTACTTATGGTCCTCTAATTCATAATAAAGATGAAATCAATAGACTCAAAGAGGGTTTTAATATTGGACTGGTTGAAAATATTAAAGAGATTAAAAATAATAATGCTGTTGTTATTCGTACTCATGGTATTCCTAAAAATGAATTAAAACTTCTAAAACAACAAGAGAATAAAATTATTGATGCAACCTGTCCTTATGTTACAACACCCCAAAACATTGTTGAAAAAATGAGTACAGAGGGCTATTCTATTGTTATTTTTGGAGATAAAGAACACCCTGAAATTAAAGGTGTTGTCTCTTATGCTACTCAAAAAGATGATGCTTTTATTGTCTTAACTTCTGAAGAATTAAAAAATCTTCCACTAAAGAATAAAGTAGCTATTGTTTCTCAAACTACTAAGAAACCCGAAGATTTTTCTAAAATAGTAGATGCGCTTATACAAACACATAAAGAGGTTCGTGTCTTTAATACCATTTGTAATGCCACCTTTGAAAATCAAGATGCTGCAGCTGAACTGGCGAAAAAAGCAGATGTTATGATTGTTATTGGAGGGAAACACTCTTCTAACACTAAAATGCTTCATAGTATCTCTCAAAAAGATTGTCAAGACAGTTATCTCATAGAAAATGAAAGTGAATTAAATGCTGCTTGGTTTAACAATAAAACACTATGTGGTATCTCAGCAGGAGCATCCACCCCAGATTGGATTGTCCAAAATGTCATTAAAGAGATAAAAAAAATTTCTTAAAAAATATTTAAAATACTATTAATTGAACTTATTAATAGTGTTAACTTTACTAACTTAAACTCCTAAAACTCTATATTCAACTTTTTTCATATTGTATTAAATTTAAAAGAGTATAATAGCGCAAAATTAGGCACAAGCAAGGATTAGTAAGCATGAAATTCGAAGATATCGAAATAGAAGACGTAGATTTTGGAGCGATGCTCGAGGAGTCATTCAAAAAAACAGATACAAAAAGTGATTTAGTAGACGGTACAATTGTTAAAATAGTTGAAGAAGATAACCAAGCTATTATTGATATAGGTAGAAAAAATGAAGCCCTTATGTCATTAGATCAAATTAGAGATGAGGATGGAGAACTTTTCTTTAAAGAAGGTGAGGCAATTCAAGTTGTTATTACTGGACAAAGAGGAGAAAGACCAAGTGTATCTTACGAATTAGCAGAGCAAAGAGCAGCCTTAGCTGAGTTTATTGAAGAGTATGATGAAGAGCAAGAATATGTTGTTGAAGGTACAATTACCAAGAAAAATAAAGGTGGATTTGTTGTAGATGTTTCTGGTTTAGAATTCTTTATGCCAAGAACCCTCTCTTATATTTCATACAAAGTCGACCCAATTGGTAAAGTAGTTAAAGCACTTATCGTAAAAGTTGATAAAGAGAAAAATTCTGTTGTTGTTTCAAGAAAAGCATTAATTGAGCGTGAAAAAGCTGAAACACAAGAGATTGTAGATAGATTATTAGAAAACAAAGCTGTTGTTGTAGGTGTTGTTAAAAAAATCACTTCATATGGTATGTTTGTAGATGTTGGGGGTATGGATGGTCTAGTTCATTATTCTCAAATCTCTCATAAAGGTCCTGTTAACCCTTCTAAATACTATAAAGAAGGTGATGAAGTTAATGTTATTGCTATTGATTACGATAAAAAGAAAAGACACCTTTCTCTTTCTATAAAAGAAGCAAATCTTGACCCATGGAAAGATATTGACAATACACTAAGAGCAGGAGATACTGTATCGGTAACTGTTTCAAACATTGAACCTTATGGTGCTTTTGTTGATTTAGGTGAAGATTTAGAAGCCTTCCTTCACGTATCTGAACTCTCTTGGGAAAAGAATGTTAAACATCCAAAAGATTACATTGAGATTGACCAAGTTATTGATGTTGAAATTATTGAAATTGATAAACAACAAAGAAGACTTAGAGTTTCAAGAAAAACATTGTTACCTAAACCAATTGATCAATTTGCCTCAGCAAATAGAGTTGGTGATGTAATTACAGGTACAGTATCATCTGTAACTGACTTTGGTGCATTTGTTAAGATTGGTGCTGTTGAAGGTCTTTTACATAATCAAGAATTATCTTGGGAAAAATCAGAACCAGCAAAAGAAATTTACAAATCTGGTGATGAAGTTGAAGTTAAAATTATTAAAATTGACAAAGAACAAGGTAAAGTCTCTTTAAGTATTAAAGCAATGCAAGAGTCTCCAGTTGCTGCATTTGCAAAAAGCCATAAGAATGGTGACATTATTGTAGGTACAGTAAAAGATAAAAAAGACTTTGGTATTTTTGTCTCTATTGAACCTGGTGTCGATGCACTACTTAGACTTGATGACTTAGCACCTCTTAAAGAAGAAGAGATTGAAAAAGGTCAAGAAATCAGAGCCGTTATCTCTTTCCTTGATGCCAAATCTGACAGAATTAGAGTTTCAGTAAGAAGACTTGAGCGTCAAGAAGAGCGTGAAGCACTTGACAAACTAAATGCAGAGCAAGATGATAGTATGACACTGGGTGATGCATTTGGTGATTTTAAAAGAAAGTAGGAATTGACAAATATGTCTAAAATTACTGTTGTAGTTTGTGATCATATCCACCAAAAAGGTTTGGATATTCTCGAAAATGATTCTAATATAATCCTAATCAATGCTGCAGATGAGCCTAAAAACAAGCTCATCTCAGACATTATTCCTATGGCTGATGTAGCTATTACCCGTTCTTCTACCGATGTTGACCAAGCTTTTCTTGATAATGCCCATAAAATCACTGCTATTGTACGTGCTGGTGTTGGTGTTGACAATGTTGATATTGATGGTTGTAGTAAAAAAGGTATTGTAGTCATGAATGTACCAACTGCTAATACCATTGCAGCTGTTGAGCTTACTTTAGCACATATGCTCTCTTGTGTCCGTCAATTTCCATATGCACATAACAACCTTAAGGTAGATAGAGTTTGGAGACGACAAGATTGGTATGGAACAGAACTTAAAGATAAAAAGCTAGGTATTATTGGCTTTGGTAATATTGGTTCACGTGTAGGAAAAAGAGCTAAAGCATTTGAAATGGATGTTATCGCTTATGACCCATACATAGATCCACGTAAAGCTACCGATGCTGATATCTCTTATACTAAAAATTTTGATGATATTTTAGCTTGTGATATTATTACCATACATACCCCTAAAAATCAAGAGACTATAGGAATAATTAAGAAAGCAGAAATTGCTAAAATGAAAGATGGTGTAGTCCTAATTAACTGTGCAAGAGGTGGGCTTTATGATGAAACAGCTTTAGAAGAAGGATTAACTTCTGGCAAAATTCATATGGCAGGTATTGATGTATTTACTTATGAACCAGCAATAGATCATCCATTACTAGACCTTGAAAATGTAACTGTCACTCCTCACTTGGGTGCGAATACTAAAGAGTCTCAACAAAATATTGCCATTCAAGCTGCTGAAAATGCTATTCAAGCTGCTAAAAAAATTTCTTATCCAAATGCTTTAAACTTACCAATTAAAGAGAATGAATTGCCTAATTTTTTACGTCCTTATTTAGAGTTAACACAAAAAATGGGAAATTTTGCTGCACAAGTAACACGTTCAAAAGTTAAAAGTATTAAAATCACTACAAAAGGTGATGTATCAGACTATATAGACTCTTTAACTACTTTTGCTACAGTAGGTGTTTTAATAGAATCACTTCAAGACCAAATTAATTATGTAAATGCAGAATTTGTTGCAGAAGAAAGAAATATTAAAATCATTAAAGAAGTGGCCGTCAATCAATCAGGGTTAACAAATAAAGTGAGTATTAAAGTTTCAACTGATAATGGTGATTTTTTTATTGCTGGAACAGTATTTGGAGAAAGTAACCTTCGTATCATGGATATAGATGGTTATAAATTAGACCTTGAACCAAAAGGAAATCTTATTTTATTTAGAAATACAGATGTTCCTGGTGTTATTGGTGATGTGGGACGTATTGTTTCATCAAATGGACTAAATATCGCAGACTTTAGATTAGGTAGAGACAATAAATCTCATGCCCTAGCTGTAGTAAATGTTGATGAAGATATTACTAAAAAAGTACTCCAAGAACTCTCAGCACTTGAAGCATGTATCACCGTAAACTATGTTAATATATAAAAATATTTAACATTTAAAAAACTTCCCTCTACTAAGAGGGAGGAAACCCCTTGTAACATTTACTTCACAATTGAACATTTTTATCTCTTAATCTCATTACTTAAAAAGAATAAGGCTATAATAATTTATACTTAAAAATAATTTTATCAAATTCAAGTCATACTAATATTATTTACTTATAATTCTAATAATAAAATGTTATAAAGGATCCTTAATGTTTTTTCACTACAGTCGATCTATATTACTTGTCTTACTTCTAACTCCATCTATCCAAGCTATGGAGCTTCAAAATCTTACACTTACTGAAGCACTTAGAATAATGAAAAAAGAAAATCTTGAGCTTAAAATCTCAAAATTTAATGAAAAAATTAAATCACATGAAGTAAAAGCAACCCAAGGACTTAACTATGGTTCAATGGATGTTAACTTCCAAGCTCTACGCTCTAATGATGCAGGAAATATTTTTGGCTTTAAACTTAAAAGTCGAGAAGCAGCTTTTGGTGATTTTGGTTTCTCTGAATTTGATAATACCAATCCAAATATATTGGGTACTCAACCAAATGATTTAAACTATCCTAATGCAAGAAACCATTATCAAACAACCATTGGATATATGCTTCCTCTTTATACAGGTGGGAAACTTGAACAATATGGAAAAATCACTAAAGCTTTAGAACACATGAGTCAACTAGATACATCAAAACTCCTCAACGAAAAAATTTTTCAAACAACAAAAACATTTTATGATATTTCATTACTTGATCAATATATTAATAAACTTTCTCATATTGTTGTTAATATAGATAAATTACATACTATTGTTCAAAATATGAAAGAGGAAGGTTTTGCAAAAGATATTGATGAACTCGAAGTACAAACAAGAGAAGCCGAAGCACAAAGTATGCTCTCTCAAGCCAATTATAATAAAAAATTAGCTTATCAGTATCTCTCATTTTTACTTAATCGACCTGTCTCTTCTATTAAAGTAATGGATGATAAAGCACCGATGCCTACAATTAATAAAGATGAGTTTATTAAAAATAATTTAGATATTCAAAAAGCTGAACTTGGTCTGAAAATTACAGATATGGCAATTAAGGCAGAAGAGGGAAATTTTTTACCAACTGTTGGTGCTTTTGGAGAATATGGCTCTGCTGACAATCAAATTTTTAATGATTTTAACAATAAAGATTTTTATACTGTTGGTGTACAAGTCAAATGGAATGTATTTAATGGGAACATTGATAAAAATAATTTAGAAAAAGCCAAAGTTGAAAATATGAAAGTTAGAGAACAAATTGAGTTAGCTCAAAAAGGTATTGGGTTAAAAATTGCTAAACTTCAAACAGAAATTAAAAGTAAAAGTGCTGAGTCAAAAAGCTTAGAAACACAATTAAATTTTGCTTCAAAAGTATATGCAAACTATCAAGAACGCTATCAAGAAGGTATTACTTCTATTTCAGATGTACTCATAAAACAATCAAAAGAACTAGAAGTTTTATTAAAATTATTAACAGCAAAAAATGATAGAAATGCTAAAGTTTTTGAACTTAGAAGCATACTAAATAAAGGAGAACAATAATGAGAACGTTGATTATATTTATACTATTTGGTTTTAATAGCATTCAAGCTATACAACTAGAGTTATCAGCTTCTGTCGTATCAGACAACCAAAAAATCATTACCAGTAGATATATGGGAATTGTCAAAAAAATGCATGTCTCAGAGGGAGATATTGTCAAAAAAGGTCAACTACTTTACGAGATTGACTCTAAAGAGATTGATTCTAAAAGAGAGCAAGTCGACTTAGCTATTTCACAAGCTCAACTGGCCCTACAAATGAATAGAAACCAATACTCAAATATTATTCTAAATCTTGGAAGATACAAGCGACTTTTCAAAAAGGGTATGGTTTCAAAATATGAACTTGAAAATCTAGAGTTAAATGCAAAAAATATGAAAGATATGGTGACAATTGCTTCGAAACAAGTTTCACAAGCCAAAGCCATGAAAAAAGAAGTTATGAATCAATATAACTATCTTAAATTAAAAGCACCTAATGCAGGAGTTATTATCTCTAAACACCTCTCAGTTGGAGAGATGGCAATACCAGGTATGCCAGGAGTTATTTTAACTGATTTATCAAAATTAAGTATTATTGTTCAAATCTCAGAAAATGACATTAAATACATGAAATTAGGAAAAAAAGTTAAAATTGAAGTTCCCTCTTTAGGTTTTAGCACAAGTGGAAAAATTTATTCTATAATACCAAGTTCAAACCCTATGACTCACAAATTTAAAATGAAAATTGAATTTGATAGTATAGGTAAATCAATCTATCCAGGCATGTATGCAAAAGTATATATTAAAGGTTAAAAATGGAAAAAAAAATAACAGAACCTTACGTCGTTAAAGATGTTGCAGGTAAATTAGGTCAAGGATTTTTACGAAATCCATTAACAGCTGTTTTGGGTATTGTCATTCTTGCACTTGGTTGGATTTCACTCTCTACAATGCCAAGAGAAGAAGATCCCCAAATTGCTATTTCAGGAGGTGGTGTCATTGTTGTCATGCCAGGTGCAACACCTTTAGAAATTGAAAACATCATCTCCAAACCCCTAGAAAAAAAACTCCGTGAAGTTAAAGGTATTGAACATGTCTATAGTACTTCAATGGATAATGTGGGTATGGTCAATGTCATGTACTATATTGGTGAAAATAGAGAAGATTCTAACTTAAAGCTCTATGACAAAGTAATGCAAAATATGGATCAAATGCCAGTAGGTGTCAAGCAACCTCTTATTAAGCCATTTGATATTGATATTGATGTACCAATTATTACTGTAGCACTGTACCAAAAAAAGGATTCTAAACTTACTGTAGTTGAATTTAATGAAGAACTTAGAAAACTTCGTCACAAAATCAACAGTATTGAAAATGTTGCAAAAACAACGCTACATGGTTCACGTAAAGAACAATACAACATAGAAGTTGATGTCAATAAACTCTCAGCTTATCATTTATCTATGGGTCAAATTATGACAGCACTTAAAGAACTTGCTGTCAACGTACCCGATGTTAAAGGACGAACTAAAGATGATAAACTAGTATTTTTTGGTGTCTCTAATGCCATTAGAGACATTGAAGATATAAGAAGTGTCAGAGTAACAAGCTATAGAGATTCACCTGTTTACTTACGTGATGTTGCTAAAGTTGAAAAAGGTATTGATAAACAAAATCGTCAGGAGGTTGAGTTTCAATACAGACCGAACAATGACCCTTCTCAACCTTTAACTGAAGCCATTTCACAAGTCACACTTTCAGTTTCTAAACTTGCTGGGACAAATGCTGTATTTGTTGCACAAGATGTTATGAAACTTATTGATGAGCAGAAACCATTATTTGATAAACTTGGTATTGGATACAAAAAAACTAGAGATTATGGGAAAAGAGCTAATGCTGCTGTTGATGAACTAATGCACCACTTAGTAATTACCATTATTATTATTGCTATTATGCTTATTTTTGCACTAGGGTGGAGAGAATCGATTATTGTAACTTTTTCAGTTCCTGCTATCTTGGCTATCACACTATTTATTGCCTACATCTCTGGTCAGACTATGAATAGAATTACACTCTTTGCATTTTTACTCTCGTTAGGTCTCTTAGTTGATGCTGCCATTATTGTTATTGAAAATATTCACCGTCATCTACATACTCCTGGTGCTGAAGATAAAGAGATGGGAGCATTGCTTGTTGAAGCTACGGATGAAGTAGGAGGACCTACAAACATTGCTACATTGGCTATTATTATGACCATGGTACCGATGGCATTTGTTGGAGGAATGATGGGCTCATTCATGAAACCAATTCCTTACAATGTTCCTGTAGCACTTTTCGCATCACTTGTAGTTGCTTATATCTTTACACCTTACCTAAGTTTAAAACTTTTAAAAAAACCTGGCCACAATGAAAATCATGATATAGAACATAATCCTTATGGAATATGTGAAATATGTACAGATGGAACATGTGCATCATGTCAAGAAAAAAGTTCAAGTTTAGTAAATAAGCTTAAAAATGTATTAAGCATAATAGCAACCAAATTAAAAGATTTATTTATAATTTTATTTAACAAAATAAAAAATAGATCAAAAGGAGAAAAATAAATGCAAAAACTTGAAAATTTTATTTATTGGATTTTAACAAGTAAATTTAGAAAAACAATGGTTATTGTTTTAACCATTGTAGCATTTTTTGCCTCACTCCTCATGTTTCCTACAGGTGGAGTATTAGCAAGAATGCTACCAGGAAAAAGTGCTTCTACCTACTCTATTTATGTAGATACACCAACAGGAAGTTCTATTACTGAGACTAAGAAAATTACAAACTGTATTAATTACATTTTAGCTGATGAAAAAGAGATTTTAGATATTTCGACCTATTATGGACAAGGAATTCCATTAGATTATGCAGGTCTTGTCAAAGGTTCACTCATGAAAAGAACTGAAAACCTTGCTGAGATTTTAGTTAATTTAACTCCTTCACATGATAGAGAAGAACCTTCGTTTCTTATGACCAGTCGTTTACGACCTATCTTACAAGAAACTTGTCAACCTTTAGTACCAGGAACTGTCATTAAAATGATTGAGCAACCATCAGGTCCTCCTACTCTTGCACAAATTGTAGTTGAAGTTCATGGTGAAAATATTGCTAGAACAAGAAAACTTTCTGTAGAAGTTGCCAATATTCTAAATAATACTAAAGACTTAGTTGATGTAGATATTATGTCTGATGACATTTATGAGAAATATCAACTTGTTCCAGATATTGAAAAAATTGCATTGGCTAAATTAGGTATTGAACAAGTTAACAACATTTTATATATTGCGTTTCAAGGAATGGCAATTGCAACCAAAAACTCAAAAAACAGTTCTATTCAAATTCCTATCTTTTTAAGTTTAAGTGATGAAACTAAACGCCTCTATGATACAAGTAAAGATGCGATACATTCAAAGTTAACCTCATTAACCTTAATGAATAGACAAGGACTAATGATACCTCTCACAGAGGTAGTGAAAATTATCAAAGTACAATCAACACCAGCAATTATGCATAAAGATTTAAAACGTGTCATTAATGTTATTGCTGAGACTGACAATGTATCTCAAGTTTACCCTCTACTTGATGCACGAGCACAAATGGAAGATTTTTTCTCAAAAGAGTATACTGTTAAAAATGCACCTTTTTCTACTTATATGTTCGATTTAGAATTGGTACACAAAAAAACAGGAGAAAAATTCCTTTTACGTTGGGATGGAGAGATGAAAGTAACACTTGATACTTTTAGGGACTTAGGTGCTGCATTTATTGCTGCATTAGTACTAATTTTCTTCCTATTGGTTATTTACTATAAAAGTTTTGCTTTAAGTGGTATTATTTTAGGAGGTTCATTCTTATCTCTTATTGGTGTTATTTTAGGTCATTGGGTTGCAGACTTAGTAACAACTCAAACCTTCTTTCTAACAGCTACTTCTCTTATTGGATTTATTGCACTTATGGGAATTAGTTCTCGAAACTCTCTACTTTTAATTGACTATGCAATGGGTCTTATTAATGAGCAAGGAATTGAAAAGAAACGTGCTATTGCATTGGCTTCAGCAACAAGAGCTACACCTATTTTCTTGACAGCAGTTGCTATTATTTTAGGTTCTGCCCTACTTGCTAGTGACCCAATCTTTGGAGGTCTAGGTGTTGCACTTATTTCTGGTACTGTTGCTGCTGTATTTGTCTCATTACTTTTTGTACCTGTCCTTATGGATAATGCCAAAGCAATGGTAAAAGAGACAGAAGAGTTGGAAATTAAAAAAGACAATAAGCAAGAAGAACTAAACGAAGAAAAAGAGAAATAGTCTTACTTCATGACAAGGGATTACCCTTGTCTTCTTACAAAAAAACCTTAAATAAAATCTCTTTTAACTCTACTATCATCTCTTTTGTTAAACAGTTAGTATTTGAAAAAATATAAAAAGGGACACTATTGGAACGTGAAGTAATCAAGCGTTTTCTAAGTGTTGATATTTCATCTATTTTAATACTTTTTTCACCATCATAAAGTAGAAATTCTTTATCTATTCCAATAGACAAAGAGACAATAGAATAGGCAAAAAAGTTTTCTTCTTTATTATGCTTTTCTATAAACTTATTTAATAATCTCTCTAAACGTTGCTCCTTTTTTCTACCCACCTTTCCAAATTTTTCTCTAAAATTATAACGTTCTTTTTCACTTAAGTTAAATAATTTATAAAGTTCAGATAAGTTTTTCCACTTCGTTTTAAAAAGATGTTTTCCAAACAGTATATCCTCAAAAGCTGCTAAATAATAACGTTCTTGATACGTTAAACTATCTTGATATTTGATTTTAAAATACTCTTTTTTAAAAAGTGAGATGAGCCAATTTTCATCAAGTTGTGAAATAATATCTAACTTCTTATTAGAATTTTTTTCTTTAGAAAATTTCCACATCATGGCAATACTTTGATAAATTTTCTTATCTTTTACACTACTTTCTAAAGAGTCTTCAGATAAATATACTTTAGATAAATAGGTTATAACTTTTTCTAATAAAGTATCTAAACGTGCAATATTATGCGTGTAAAAAACTTTTTTATACAAATTAAATCGACTCTCAATCAGATGTTCAATATCAGCCAAACCAGAAGACATAAATGAAAGTTTAAATTGATTTTTATCTTCAATTAATATAGCTTCTCTTGTTACTCTTAAAAAATCAGCTGAATTAGAAATATAACCAGATGCTAGTAAATCTCTATTAATATAATCTACTCTATCAGCATCAATTACTGAAGCCACATAGTCATGTAAAGTGGCATAGGAAAACCTTTTAGTAACATGATTATTTAAAATATTTTTAACAACTATATAATAGAGTTTAACTATCTCTTTATTTTTAGTATCAAGCTCCAATAATTCATATTTAAAAAGCATCTCAATATAAATAGACCCAATACTTTCATGAAGTACTAGAGTACCATCCAAAGTTATTTTTTCATAAAATTTTATAAAGCTTTGTTGTTCCCGATTAGGTATTGAAATTTTTTTAACTGATATATATAAACGCTTTAAAGCATATTCAGTTTGATGTGAGAAAGGAAGATGTCCCACATCATGTAAAAGTCCTGCTAAACGTAAAGCTTGGAGCAAAATTAGATAGGTAACTTCTTGTTCCTTATCTAAGGAAAAAGAGAATCCAACAAGTGTTTTATCATAAATGTTTAAAGAAGTTAAATTAATATCTAAATGATTCTCTTTCAGAACTTGAAGTATCTCTTCTTGAGCTTTCATTAAGAAGCTATTACGAGTATCAATACTCGCATTAATTAACGAAGATTTAAACATATGTGATACAACATGCATTGTGCCCAAAGAGTGTATATATCTTTTGGTAGATATAGAAGGAAATGCAAAGTATGCTAAAGCATTTTGAGATACAAAAAAAAGTCGATTTACAATTTTACTCTCTAAAAACTTCTTTTCAAATTTACTATACGGAATATGTCCATAAACTGTATCTGTTACTATATAATTCTCTTTCATTTGCCTATTCCTTTATTCAAATATTTTATATTAGATTAATTTTTTCTTATGTTAGATAAGCTATAATTCTTAAGTATTAAAAGATAAAATTATACCTAATTTAAAACTGAGCCTTATGTAACATATTAGTTATTTTAATGCTCTATTATAAAACAATTTCATTGCAATTTAAGTCATTGTAGAATAAAATTTTTCGTATATTATTATTTTGTGCAGTAAACAATATAGTAAAACAATATCGAACTGGAGGATACATTGAAAAAAATCGTGATGCTTGTATTATTATCATTCTCAATACTACAAGCTGAAAGCATCGGCGTAAATGAAAAATTAGGTAACTATGTTTCACTTGACTTAACATTTATTGACGAAGATGGTAAAAGTAGAACGCTCAGAGAATATATGGATGGGAAACCAACTGTAATCTCTTTAAACTACTTTCGTTGTGCAGGTATTTGTACCCCTCAACTAGAAGACATGGCAAAAACATTGTCAAAAGTCACCTTATCTGAAAATACTGACTATAAGGCATTAACAATTAGTTTTGATGCAACAGAAACTCCACCTTTAGCAAAAGCAAAAAGAAAAACTCATTTAGAATCAATGGAAAGAGCTTATGTACAAGATGCATGGCACTTTTTACTTTCTGAAAATAACTCTTCTGCAATTTTATCTAAAGAAGTAGGCTTTTCATACAAAAAAACTGTTTCCAAAGCAGGTGTAGTTGACTGGATTCATGCTGCAGCACTTATTGTTATTTCACCAGAAGGAAAAATCACCCGTTACTTAAATGGTATCGATCAAAATCCTTTTGATTTAAAAATGGCTTTACTAGAGTCCAGTGAAGGAAAAGTAGGACCCACAATCGCAAAAACATTACTTTACTGTTTTGCTTACGACCCAAAAGGGAAAACATACATTTTTGTATGGGAAAAAGTAGCAGCAACGGTAATTTTAATTATCACAATAATCTTCTTTCTATGGCTACTTAAATCAGGTAGAAAAGCACAAGAAGACCATCAAAACCAAAGGAGAAACTTAGATGAGTAAAACTTATTTCGACGAAACCCACTGTGCCATAGGGCACCCTAAGAGTAC
>JALWLW010000009.1 GCA_027081065.1 Campylobacteraceae bacterium | reverse complement strand
ATATTTTCGCCTCTTAACTTTAAGTGACTCCCAATGTTCTTGGACGCGTATTATAGAGAAATCTTCCTTCTCTGTCAAGGGTTTTTATGGATTTGTGTCTAATTTGTGTAAATTCTTTTTTTCTTACATTTTATTTATAAGTAAAAATCTCTTTGTAGCCTTTTTATGTATCTCTTTTACAATACTTTTTAAATCTTTATTCTCAACATCAATAATAATGTTTGCAACTTCTTTGTAACCTTCTTGTCTCTTATTATATAGATTTTTTGCTTTTTTAGGTTCTGAGAACAATGGTCTTTTTTTCAATTTCGCTTTTGCATTAGGTGCAGTAGCTAAACGTTCATAAATCCAATCGTAAGATGCATTTAATAAAATAACTGTTCCTAGCTTTTGTAAATTTTCTACATTGTAAAAACCACCTCCACAAGAGATTAAGGAGTCATCAACGGACTTTTCAATCCAATTTGCACAATCTTGTTCTAATGCTCTAAAATATTTTTCACCTTTATCTTCAAAAATATCTTTAATCTTACAATTCTCTTTAGATTCTATTAAATCATCTGTATCGATATTAAAACATTTATATTTCTGAGCATAAGCTCTAGCAGTTGTCCCTTTACCTACCCCCATAAAGCCTATAAGAATGATATTCTTTTTCATTTACTACCTTTGTTTATAATCATATGACATAATTATACTAAGAAATAATTACAAACTTTCAATGTTTCCTACAACTCTTCCAATGATTTCAACTTCATCAGCTGTGATTATTTCTGGGCTATATGCTTTATTATCAGATATCAGCTCAACCATTCCATCAGCTCTTTGTCGAATTCTTTTAATAAACAGTCCTGCTGTCGTTGAAGCAATAAAAATACCATCTTTATTGATATTGGTTTGTTCTCTATCTATAAAGACGATTGAGCCATCTAACAAAGTCGGCTCCATTGATTCACCATCAACATTAATAGCTTCTAAAGTATTTGTTAAACTAGGAACAATGCTTTTCATAATGGTTTTATCAATAGATAAGACTTCATAATCTTCATCAAAGTTAAAAGCACCTCCCCCAGCACTCGCCCTAACATCTGAAAAATAATGCACTTGAAAAAAACGTTCTGTTTCTTCTTCTAACATCTCAATAGCTTGGTCAAAGAACAACCAATTAATACTCAACCTTTTATTTGCACAAAACTGAAGTATCTCTTTAAAGGGGATAGAGTTTCTCTTTTTCATAGTTGCAAAAGTCGTTTGAGGAATAGCTAAAGCATCTGCAACATCTTTGTCAAATACTTTTTTAACTTTCTTCTCTTCTGAAATAATCTCTTTTAATTTTGCAATTACATTTCTTAAATCATACATGAATAACCTCTTAATAGTTTATATTTTTAATTATATGACAATTTGACATATTTTTACCTTAAATAAGAATATAATATTATAATTTGATATATTTATTGAAAAAAGGATTGAAAATGAATGTAAAAACCAGTAAAAAAATATTAAATGAAGCTATTAATAGTGGTTGTAAAACAGCTGCACAGTTAGCACTCTATGTCAAGAGACTCAATAACATGCAAACTGCTCAACCTAAAACTTAATCTATAAGTAATATTTTAACTTTATCTCCAGAAACTTTCGAGCTATCTTCTTCTGAAGTCACTAAAAGTGCTGTTGAGTTAAGCATATTGGTTAAAATAGCAGATGAACCAGACTTCTTACCATTAAAGTCTACAAAATACTGACCATTTTCTAAAGAATAATTACAAGCTGTAAATTCAGCTTTTTTCTGTCGCTTGTTAAAGCCATCTCTTATGGTTGCTTCTACCACGCGTAAAGAGCATTTTCCATTTTGAAGTTTAGCAATAAGTGGCACTAAATAGAGTAATGCTGTAACGGTAGAAGAGTAAGCAAAACCAGGAAGTGCTACAATGAACTTGTCCTCTTTTTTAGCTACCATAATATGTTGCCCTGGTTTTACACGTACTCCTTTAAAAAGTACTTCACAACCAAGCTCAACAATGACATCTTTTACAAAGTCAAAGTCTCCTACGCTTACACCACCTGTAGTAACCACAATATCACTTTGAACCAATGCAGATTTTACATTCTGTAAAATATTCTCTTTATCATCAGCAATGCAACCCAACTGAATAGCTTCACCATCATACTTCTTAACCAATGCTTCTAAAATATAATTGTTAGAACTGCGTATTTGAGCATCAGATGTTTGCACTTCTCCTAACTCTAAAAGTTCTGAACCTGTAGATAAAATGGCAACTCTAGGCTTTTCATAAACCAAAAGTGAAACAATATTTAAACTTGCCATCACGCCAATCTGAGCGAAGTCTACCTTTGTTCCCTCTTTTATTAAGGTTTGTCCTTTTTCATAGTTCTCACCAATTGCACGTACAGCAAAGCCAAAAGGAACATTATCATTAATGACAATCTCATCACCTTCAACACTCACATTTTCAATAGGAATTAAAGTGTCAGCACCATGAGGCATAAGTGAACCTGTAAATGTTTTAATACAACATCCACGCGTTACTTCATCATCTAAATCAGCACCTGCTGGATTAATGCTTGAAATCTTTAAACGACCTAAAGCTAAATCTTCATATTTTACTGCATACCCATCCATAGCAGAGGTTGGAAACTCTGGTGAATTATGATCAGTTATAATATCCTCAGCTAACACATACCCTAAAGTATCCGTTAAATACTTTTTTTCTTTTTTATAATTTGTAATTTTTATATTTTCTATAATCTCTATTGACTCATCAAAATTCATAAATGCCATTCTTTTTTCCCTTACTATATATAATAACTATTTTGACAACAATCCAGAACCCTGCATCGGAGTACTTCTGTCTGCTGCATAAATGCGTTTTCCATCTTTTACATCGTACTTCCAAATAGGTGCATTGGCTTTAAAATCTTCTACAAATTCATCTATAAGCTCTAATGCCACGCGTCTTTTAGGAGAAAACACAGCTGAAATATATGAAGAAGTATGCACAGGTACATCACCAATGGCATGTGCCATTTTAACTTTTGCCCCTTTTTTTTCTGCACGTTCTACCCAATCGTCAAACCATTTTTGCAGTATTGGCTCATAAATATCAAAACTCAAAGCTTCAATCTCATCTTCAGCCCTAATTGTTCCTACAAAAGGAATGTATGCACCATAATTTGAATTTTTTTCTTCATGTAGCCATTTAGAAAAAATTTCTTCTACATTTAAAGCACCTTGATGTAATTCCATATTTATGGACTCCTTAATTTATTTACTGTGACGCTATGCCTTTGGCATATACGCTTACCCGTTCAAAGCTATAAATGTGAAACTATTCACATTTACTTAACGCTTTTCACCCTCCACACACAGGAGGTAAAATAGAAATCTTATCTCCATCTTTTAAAACCATACTCAAATCAGCAGTCATCTCATCATTGACAGCCACTGCACACTTATCTAACCATGGAGCAATAGATTCAATATTTTGTAACTGTTCTGCCACATCGGCTAAAGTTTTAGCTTCTAATTCAATTATTTCTTGAACCATTGGTCCTAAAAATTCTACTTTTACCATCAGATTTACCCTTTTTCAATACATTAGGCGATTATAAAAGTTGTTTGATATAATCATGCTTAAATTAATATTCTAGGCAAACGACAGTGATATTTGGCTCAATTAGCTACCTTAACCTTTTACCATTTCAAGTTTTTATGAAACGCTACATCAAGCACTCTGGAGTGAAAATGGGTATGAATTACCGAAAAAATGTTCCTAGCCAAATTAACAAAGCTCTACATAATCGTCAAATTGATGCAGGGTTCATCTCTAGTATTGAGTCTCCTAAATATAAATGTACCAACCTAGGTATTATCGCCCAAGAGGCTGTTTATTCTGTTTTTATCATTAAAGGTGACAATAAAATAGACATGGAGTCAGCAACTTCGAATAAACTTGCAAAAGTATTAAAACTTCAAGGTGAAGTACTCATTGGGGATAAGGCGTTAAACTACTATTTAGAAGGGGGGAAAGGTCTTGACCTTGCTACGGCATGGCATAAAAAAACTAACCTACCTTTTGTCTTTGCTAGACTCTGTTACACCTGTCATGCTAAAACCATAGAAAATATCGCAAAAAAATTCATAAAAAAACCAATTAAAATACCTCAATACATTTTAAAACGTGAAGCCAAAAAAAGAGACATAACTCCAAGCCAGCTTCTCTGGTACTTAAAGCACATTGAGTATAATATGAATCATAAATCTAAGAAATCTCTCAAACTTTTTTTGAAAAAAAGTCAAAAGATATAGAGTAAAAAAGTATAAGGTCTTTAATGAAATTAGCCATCGTAAAACTCTCTGCCATGGGAGATATTATTCATGCTATGGTAGCACTTCAATACATAAAACAAGCCAAGCCAACCATTCAAATAGATTGGATAGTCGAACAAGGCTTTAAGCAAGTTTTAGAAAACAATCCTCATATTGATAATGTTTTAACCGTAAATTTAAAAAATATCAAAAAAAATAAACTGGCTATTTTCTCTGAAATTAAAAAAATTAAACATTATTCTAAAAATAATTACGACTTAGTCATTGATGCTCAAGGACTTATAAAATCTGCCATTACCTCTAAGCTCTTAGCAAAAAATATTGCTGGTTTTTCTAAGACATCTATTCGAGAAGGGATTGCCTCTTATTGTTACAAACAAAAAGTAGAAATAGCCTATGATGCTAATACCATTGACCGAAATGCCAGAGTAATGTCTGAACCACTCAACCTAGAGATTACTTCACAGATGATTATAGACAAAAAGCCATTTTTGTTTTACGCTGATGATAAAGTTCTCAACGAGTATCTATCTAAAGAGAAGAAGAATATCATTTTTGTCATTGGTTCAACTTGGGAAAGTCGAAACTACCCTAAAGAGAAGTTTGTAGCCATAGCCAATGCCTTAAAAGAGAATATTTTAGTAGCTTGGGGAGGAGAAGAGGAGCGTGAAAAAGCTCAATGGATAGAAGCTAACTCCACCTACGCCAAAGCCCTACCCAAAATAAATTTAAACGCATTAAAAGCTCTCATCGCTCACTCTGACCTACTTATAGGAAACGACACGGGTCCTACTCACATGGCTTGGGGACTTAATGTTCCTTCCATTACTATTTTTGGACCAACACCTGTCAACAGGGTCTACCAAACCCCTATTAACAAAGTCGTAAAGTCTGACAGCCTCGTCAACCACTACAAGCTAAATAAAAAAGATTACAGCATTTACGATATAGATGAAAAAGAGATAATAGCCATGGCAAAGGAGCTTTTAGATGCTTGATTACCTCTACTTTGGACTCTATAAGTTCTTTGGGCTTGTTTTAAAACTCTTCCCTAGAGATGTGATGATAAAGCTTATGAGAGGCATCTCTTGGTTCGCCTATACTGTTAGCAAGAAACATCAAAAAATCATCAACACCAATTTAGAAATAGCCTTTGGTAATAATCTTAGCCAAAAAGAGAAAAAAGCCTATGGTATCTCTGCTTTTATGAACCTACTTGACACTACCTTAGGCATTATAGAGCGTGATGGAATGAGCAAAGAAGAGGTAATTAAAAACGTAAGTTTTGAAGGTGAAGATATTGTTAAAAAATATCAAGATGCAGGAAAGAAAATCATTTTTATTACAGGACATCAAGGAAACTGGGAACTGCTCTCTCAATCCATTGCTATTAAATTTGATTTAACACTTGTCGGTGTGGGGCGAAAACTTGACTCTGATTTGATGGATAAAATTTTAAAAGAGAACCGTGAACGTTTTAATGTGGAAATGGTTTATAAAAAAGGGGCTATGAAAGGGTGTATTAGAGCTTTAGGGCAAAATAAAGCTGTAGGAATATTGGTTGACCAAAGCATTCGACAAAACCAATCTATAGAAGTAAACTTTTTTAACCATCCTGCTACACATACCCCTTTAGCTTCAATACTATCACGAAAATTTGAGATAAATTTAATACCTGCTTTTATCTCTACTGATGACTATAAAAACTATCACGTAAAAATTTATGAACCTATTAAAACCATAAAGACAGAAAATCAAGAAGACGATTTAGAACAACTCACCCAAGCACAAGCCGATGCCATGCAAGTAGCCATAGAAACTCACCCTACAGAGTGGTTTTGGATGCATAAGCGTTGGAAAAATACTACGGAGAATCTTTATAAGAAGTAGGATATTTAAAAATAAAAAAGTTTCTAATCTACATTCTTTATAAATTTATAAAAGTTCTCATATAGCTGTTCATCTTTTACAATAAGATAGTCATAATAGAGATATTTCAAGAAGTTCTCAACCAATCTCTCTTCAAATACCCAATTATCAAGATTTTGTAAAATTGCAATAAGCTCCTCTATATTGTCGACTCCCTTACTTATGCCATCTATTCTATAAAAGGCATCTCCTAGTACAATAACTCTCTTTTTAAAAAGTAAAGACTCTACACCTACTGTTGAGTTTATGGTTATGACAGCATCACTTTTCTCAATTAACTCTTGTGTTGCATAACCATTAGCAAAAAAAATACGCTCTAACTCTTTGGCTCTTTTATGTAAATCAGGATAATTACGACTACTAGATGGATGCTCTTTTAATACAAAGTTATAGTCACAAGTAAGAGAGAGTTTTTCAATTAAAGAGAAAAGCATTCTCATATTTTTAATCCACTTAGAGTTAGTTATAATCTGTGTATCGGAATCTACTTGAAAAGGAACAAAAATAAATTGTTTAGGAAGGGGTTCAAGTGAGGTCTTAAACTTTTTTTTATTTTTAGCTCTTCTAGGAATTAAACTCTTTGGTAGAGTTAAACTATTTTCATAATTTTCAAAAAAACTTCTCTCTCTAGGTACAGAGTTATCGGCATTTATTCCTTTTGCATCAAGCACCAAACGATTTGGTAAAAGACCATTTTCAAAAAATAGAGGTTTAATCCCTTTTAATTTAGCTATCTCAATAGCTATACGCTGACGACATTTTCCCCCGTTCCATAATAACATTGCACTATACTTTTTATCAATTATTGAATAATATCGAAGATAGTGAAAGAGGGCTAGTGTATTAAAATATAGACCCAATATAGATTTAGGCAGAGGAGCAACTTTGACTCTAAACTCATCTATTGCAAACTTTACAGCTGGTTTAAAATTAACCCTATGTAAATCTTTTAAAGCCTTAAGAGAGAGTAACAAACGATATTTTGGAAAAACAATATCAAAAAAATCAGGGTCTTCTTTTTTTAGTCTTATAAAAAACTTTTTATGACTTGAACGAATAGCAAAGAGAAGAACTTTCATTAGATACCTTATTTAAAAATAGCTAAATTATCCCCTAAAAACCCTTTATAACAAGAGTGGCATTTTAGCTTTTTTTGATATACTCCTCTATTGAAAATTGAAATGAGAAATATTATGAACTATGAAGCCCCAAATGAACGGCAAAAAGATTTAATTGTCAATATAAAAAGCTATTTTAATCACAGC
>JALWLW010000008.1:2708-70445 GCA_027081065.1 Campylobacteraceae bacterium | reverse complement strand
TCTATGAGTACTTGGCTTAATCCAAATTCAAAGGTGACTTCAGAAGGTACAATACCAATAACAATTGCTTTAGGCACTTCTTTACCTTGTAGTTCCATCATGTCCATACATTGAAGTATGCCTATTTCATGAGCTCCTCCATTGTTGAGTCCATAACCAGAAATCTCCTTAGCAGGTATGGCATAAATGGATGAGGGTTCATCATTGAGCTGTAAACAGTCAAGAATAATAACATGACTGCTTTCTTCTAATACATTTAAAAGGTGTATGCCCTCTACTCCACCATTTATAATTTGTATTTCTTTTGAAAAGGTGTAGTTCTCATTGAGGTAAGTTGCTGCATAAACGCCTAAGCCATCGTCTTTTTGTAGTATGTTTCCTATGCCTATGATTGTCATGCTTATTCCTTTTTTATTGTTTGATTATAGCTTAGTTTTTCCTTAGCCATAATGACAATTAATAGTTTGCTAACGCTTTATATATTATAACTTATGAAGATGCAGATTGTTTTCACTTTAGAAGAGGAAGCATTTGATAAACAGTCTGTAGGTTCAGAAGTAATAAGTATTATAACAGGTGTCTATTTTACAGCGTTGATGATTTAGCCTACTGTTTCTTATGGAATGACACTTTATTCTGGAGATAATGAAGATCAAATGGAGTTTTATAAAAGTTATGGAAGTACAGTTCTTATGACGTCCATTTTAAAAGAAACAGTTCGTGAGCAACGACCCAATAATTCATCTAGTTATGCATCTTTTCCTTCTGGACATACTTCAAGTGCCTTTTCAGGGGCAACCTTTATTCATAAAAAATATGGCTGGGAGTATGCCATTCCAGCATATTTAGCAGCAGCTTATACAGGTTATAGCCGTGTATATGCTCAAAAACATTATGTACATGATGTTTTGGCTGGAGCTTTACTTGGAAGTGGATTAACATGGTACTTTACTACGAAAGAAAACAAGCCTTATTTTTCTGCTTCTATTGAAAATAGAGTCTATGTATTGAAGTGGAATTATCATTTTTAACTTATATTATATTTAAATAAATTTATTAATTATAACATAGAATAACAAGTATATTTTTTTTTATGTAAAAATTTCACTTTTACTACCAACTCTTTGTTTATTATTCTGCTAGAAAAAAAAGGATAGTTGATGAAAATATTTAAAAAGAAAACCGTAGAAACAAGTAACGATTTATATGAAGCATACAAAGCAGAGATAAGTGGACAAACAGAAAAAAAGAGTTTTTTTTCTTTAAATAATGTTCTTAAACTAGAAGTTTTGCTTCTTACTGTAGGGTTCTTAGTTCTAGACCAAAATAATTTATCTTTAGAATTAAATAAAATGGGTTTAGCAAAAAATGAGACATTACCTGTAAGTGTACAGTGTGCCACTCTAGAAAAAGATTTAATAGTTCAGCCAGAAGATACCCATCAAGAAGAAGTACAAATTAGAGAAGAAATCTCAATGGATATAGCAGATGAAACAACGTATGTTGGAAATTCAGATATAAAACTATTAATTGAATTACTTGAAGCTGAAGTAAAAGCAAATAAAGAGAAAATGTTAAGGAAGAGAATCATTTTGAGTCAAAAATAAAGATTCATTTGGAATGTTAAGAGATTTAAAATCTTTTAACATAAGCATGACAATAAGGCTTAGAACCTTTTTTCTTATAATGGTCTTGGTGATAATCTTCTGCTTTGTAAAAGACATTAGCATCGATGATTTTAGTGGCTATCTTTAGCCCTTGATTTTCTAAAGTTTTAATAAGTTCTTGAACTGTTTTTTTCTCTTTGGTATTTTTTACAAAAACGGCAGATAGATACTGTGATCCAATGTCTGGACCTTGCCCATCTGTTTGGGTGGGGTCGTGAATCTCAAAAAAGGCTTTGGCTAAAGTTTCATAGCTTACTATGTTAGGGTCATAAATTACTTCTACAGTCTCTAGGTGACCTGTATTTTTTCTAACAACATCATAATAGCTGGGGTTCTTCATAGTCCCACCCATATAACCAGAGATGGCATCTTTTACACCTTTAATGGATTCTAAATGATACTCAACTCCCCAAAAACAGCCACCTGCAAAGTAGGCATGTTTGAGACCATTGTCATTTTTTGCTTCTTTGCTTTTATTCTCTTCTTTCTTTTTAAAGTTTAAAGAGATGGAGTTGACACAATGACGCGTATTTTTAGCTGTCATTCCTTCACCTTTAAACAGATGCCCTAAGTGGGCATCACATTTGGCACAAAGAATTTCTATTCGGTAACCATCTTTGTCTTTTTGATGTTTAATTGCTCCTTTTATCTCATCATCAAAACTTGGCCAACCACAGTGAGAGTTAAATTTGTCATTAGACCTATATAGAGGTGTCCCACAAACTTTACAGGTGTAGACCCCTTCTTCTTTATTGTTAAGATATTTTCCTGTATAAGGTCGTTCTGTACCTTTGTTGACAATAACATTACGTTCTTGGTCACTTAAGTTTTTTAAGGCTACTGACCATGGTTTGATATTTTCAGCATGGAGTGCTGAGATGCTTAGTAGCGTGAGTATTAAGAGTAGATTTTTCATGAATTTTTTCCTTTAACTGCATAGTATTTTAGATGGTTATATTTTAACGTGCTTTTAAAAACAGTATATATACCTTTTATTAATGTTTCATAAACAAGAGTTTAAAACTTTTCCTAAAGGGCTTTTGGCTATAATTCGCTCGAAATTTCTCGTATTTCCAAGAGTTTTACGAGAATAACCTTCATTTTGAAGAAGAGCTATATGCTAGAGCAGGTTAGTAACCTGACCAAATACATACTAAAAGGTCTTATGATGAGAAAAGAGATACACCCAGATTACAAAGAATGTAAAGTTAAATGTGCTTGTGGAAACGAGTTTGAAATTAGAACAAACAAAGCTGAAATGACAATTGATATTTGTAATGAATGTCACCCATTCTTCACAGGTTCTGAAAGAAGCGTTGATGCTGCTGGAAGAATTGATAAATTTAAGAAAAAATACAACCTTTAATGGTTGCAAGATTGGCTTCTTTAGTCAATCTTTTTAATAGAGATGCTAACATTTATTCCCACTCCCATTGGAAACCCCCAAGACATTACCATTCGAGCGTTAAAAGAGTTTGAAAAAGCCACATTATTTTTATGTGAAGATACACGCGAGACGAAAAGATTATTACATATCTTAGAAGAGCGTTTTGATTTTACTTATCCCTCTGATGAGGTTGAATTTTTATCTTTTCATGAACATAATGGTGTCGCACGTTTAAACGAGATAGCCTCACGACTAGAGTGTGAAGAAGTGGTCTATGTCTCAGATGCTGGAATGCCTGTCATCTCTGACCCAGGGCAGGTTTTAGTAGAGTATTGTCAAAAGCATAAACTCTCTTACGATATTTTACCAGGGGGAACAGCTGTTACCACAGCTTATGCAGCTTCTGGTTTTAAAGAGGGGGCATTTACCTTTTGTGCTTTTCTTCCTCAAAAAGGGTCTGAACGAACACGTAGACTTGTTGAGATAATGAATAGTAAAACAAATGTTGTATTATATGAAGCCCCTCATAGAATAGAGAAGCTTATTGGTGAAATTGTAAATATTGATGAAGATAGAGAAGTATTTTTTTCTAAAGAGTTAACTAAAAAATTTCAACATTACTATAGAGGCTCTGCGAAAGAAATTTTGGAAGCATTTGAGAGTCAAAGCATCAATCCCAAAGGTGAATGGGTGGTGGTTATTGCTGCTAAAAAAGAAGAGCTAAAGGCACTTTATGTAGAAGATATCTTAGCTTTTGATTTGCAACCTAAAGTTAAAGCAAAACTTTTAGCTAAATTAACAGATAAATCTGTTAAAGAGTGGTATGAAATACTCATTAAATGATAATCAATGATACAGTTTAAAAGTCAGAGCTAATTAAAAAGAGTTTTTCTAAGTGATACCTATAACAAAAAAAGGTAGAATCTCTGTTATGATTATTTATGGAAAACAAGTCTGTTTACATGCACTTGAATCGCATGAGGCAAAAATTAAAACAATATATATTGCTAAAAAAGGAATTTTACCTCAAAAGCTTTTTGAAGCTAACCGAGATAAAATTAAATTTTTAGAAGAGAAATGGGCTCAAAGCATGAGTAAAGGAGGTAATCATCAAGGTATTTTGCTTGAGTTAGACCCTTTGGAGCAAAGTGATTTAAATAGTTTGAAAAAAGAGAACTTTATTGTAGTCCTTGATGCTTTAACTGACACAGGGAACATAGGTGCTATTGTACGGTCAGCATATGCTCTAGGTGTAGATGGCATCATTGCAACAGGGGTAAAAACATTAAATATAGCGTCTATTGTTCGTACAAGTTCTGGTGCTTTGTTGGAGATGCCTTTTGTACTTATTCCTAATGTATTAGATGTTTTAAATGAACTTAAACAAGTAAATTTTAAAATTTATGGTGCTTCAATGGATGGTGAACAGCTTAATAAATGTCAGTTTAGTCAAAAAAAGGTATTAATTTTAGGTTCTGAAGGTGCTGGACTTTCAAAAAGGGCAAGGTCAAAAGTAGATCAGATAGTATCAATAGAAATGAAACGTGAGTTTAACTCACTAAACGTAAGTGCAGCAGCAGCAATATTAATTCATAGGATGGGAAATGTTATTTAACGAGATAGTAGACACAGATGGTATTGAAGGGGTATCTTCAAAAACAAATATTTCAACAATCAATTTAAAGTATTTAGTTGAAGAAGATTTTGAACGATTAAATAGAGTAAAAGCATTAGGTTTTTTATTAATTCTTGAAAGAGAATATAAAGAAATCGATGTTAGTGAACTTCGTGATAGAATTAAAACATATTATGAAGAGCATAGACCTTCTGATGAAAAAGTTGTTATGGTAGCAAAAGATTCAGTTGAGGGAGGAGGTTTCTCATTTTTTAAACTTTTTATTATTTTAGCACTCTTAGGGGGAGGTTATTATCTTTATACTGAAGGTAAATTAGGCTCATTAATTCAACAAATTGAAGATAAAAAAGATTTTTTTGATGATAAAAAAGCATTAGAAAACAATGTAAGTGATGAAGATGCTACTAAGGTTGTTGTGGGAAAGTCTGAAGAGGAGTCTATAAGAATCAAGACTCCTATTGCACCTAAGGTTGAACCGATTGTTTTAAATAGTGAGACTTTGGATAATGAGAAAAAAAGTGATGTACTCTCTAAGGCAGTAGATGACTCCAAAGAAGCAAATAAATCAATAGCAGAAGTTTTAAAAGAAGTCTCAGAAGAATTTTTAGCAAATGAAGAAAATAGTTCAACAAAAGTTACTGAAGTTGAAAATCAAGTAGAAGCAGTAACACAACCCTCCATTACAACGGTTAATATTAATCCTACAAGAGGAATGCTTTGGTTTGGTTTTATTAATTTAGATAATAAAAAGCGTAGAGAGTTTATGAAAAAAAGCTCAACTCCTTTTAATATCAATGATGGACGTTGGCTTTTGGTTACAGGACATGGTTATTTAGATCTTGTAGCAAATGATACAACTTTAGAATTAGCTGATAATAAAAAACATTATTTTTACATTGATAGTTTAGAAATGCGAGAGATAACTAAAAAAGAGTTTAGAGAATTAAATGGACGTAGAGGTTGGTAAGGCTTTCGTTTTTTATAATTTTTTCTTAAAATATTAAAAAATAGTATTGATTAAAATAATATTAATGTATAAAACTGAAATAATGAGTGAAGAGGATAGTAATGTTTGATGAGATTCAATTTGAAAAAATAAACAGATTGCCAAAGTATATTTTTGCTGAGATAAATGATTTGAAAATGTCAGCAAGAAGAGCTGGTGAAGATATTATAGATTTTTCTATGGGAAACCCAGATGCGAGAACTCCTCAACCTATTATTGACAAACTTTGTGAAACAGCACAACGTGATAAAACGCATGGTTATAGTGCGAGTAAGGGGATCTATAAACTTCGTCTTGCTATGAGCAATTGGTACAAGAGAAAATATAATGTAGAGCTTGACCCTAACACAGAAGTTGTAGCAACTATGGGGAGTAAAGAGGGTTATGTTCACTTGGTTCAAGCCATCTCTAACCCAGGGGACGTTGCTATTGTCCCCGACCCGACCTACCCTATTCATTCTCAAGCATTTATACTTGCAGGTGCAAATGTAGAGAAGATGGAGCTTAAATTTGATGAGGAGAATTTTGAAGTAGATGAAGAGCAGTTTTTTATTGACTTAAATAATGCACTTGATAACTCTCTACCAAAAGCAAAATTTTTAGTTTTAAACTTTCCACATAATCCAACAACTGCAACAGTAACTCCTGCGTTTTATGAGCGTATTGTTGCTTTAGCTAAAGAGAAACGTTTTTATATTATCTCTGATATTGCTTATGCTGATATTACTTTTGATGGGTATAAAACACCTTCTATTTTAGAAGTTGAAGGGGCGAAAGACGTTGCAGTTGAAGCTTACACTATGTCAAAATCTTACAACATGGCTGGTTGGCGTGTTGGTTTTGTATGTGGGAATCAAAAGCTTATTGGTGCATTACAAAGCATTAAATCTTGGTTAGACTATGGGATGTTCACACCAATTCAAGTCGCTGCTACTGTGGCACTTGATGATCATCATTATGTACCTGATGAGCAGATTATTCCTCTCTATGAAAAACGTAGAGATGTCATGTTACAAGCATTTGAAAATGCAGGATGGCATATGGGTAAACCAAATGCTTCCATGTTTATTTGGGGTAAAATTCCTGAATCTTGTAGAGCTATGGGAAGTTTAGAATTCTCAAAAAGATTGTTAGTCGAAGCTGGTGTTGCTGTAAGCCCAGGTATTGGTTTTGGTAAATATGGTGACCAATATGTTCGTATAGCACTCATTGAAAATGAAAATAGAATCCGTCAAGCAGCAAGAAATATTAAAAAGTTTTTGAAAATAGTCGATACTGAAAATAAAGAAAAAGGGGAATAGATGGTTAAAATAGGAATACTTGGTGTTGGAACAGTAGGGTCTGCTGTTGCAAATATTTTAGAAACTAATGCAGATATTTTAGAAGCCCGAGCTGGTAAAAAAATGATTGTAAAGTCTGGTGTAGTTAAAAATCTATCAAAAGATAGAGGCGTAAGCATTACACTCTCTGACAACCCTTTAGATGTAGTCAATGACCCTGAAATTGACATAGTTGTAGAGCTTATGGGTGGTGTAGAAGAACCTTATGAACTTGTAAAGAAAGCTTTAGAAAATGGGAAAGCAGTAGTAACAGCCAACAAAGCACTTTTGGCTTATCATCGTTATGAACTACAAACTATTGCAGGAGATATTCCACTTATGTATGAAGCAAGTACAGCAGGTGGTATTCCTATTATTGGAGCATTGCGTAGTGGTTTAGCTGCCAATCATATTGAGTCCATTCAAGGTATTATGAATGGAACAACCAACTATATGCTAAGCAAAATGATTAATGAAGGTGCTTTGTACGATGAGATTTTAAAAGAAGCCCAAGAGCTAGGTTATGCAGAAGCTGACCCAACTTTTGATGTAGGTGGTTTTGATGCTTCTCATAAACTGCTTATTTTAGCAAGTATTGCTTATGGGATTGAGGCGAAACCTGAAGATATACTCATTGAAGGTATTCAAAATATCACTTCTACCGATGTAGATTTTGCCAAAGAGTTTGGCTATGAGATTAAACTACTTGGAATTGCTAAAAAAACAGAGGCAGGAGTAGAACTTCGCGTTCACCCAACCATGATTCTTGCATCTAGCATGATAGCCAAAGTCGATGGTGTTATGAATGCCGTCTCAGTCGTAGGTGACCGTGTGGGTGAAACCATGTACTACGGACCTGGAGCTGGTGGAGATGCTACGGCTTCTGCTGTTATTGCAGATATTGTAGACATTGTACGTGGAAACCAAGGTCCAATGCTAGGGTATAAAAAAGGTTTAGAGGGTGGAGGCTTAGAACTTCTTCCTGAAGAAGAGATAGTCACACATTATTACCTAAGAATGGAAGTAGATGACAAGTCAGGTGTGTTAGCAAAAGTAACCAATGCCTTAGATGCTTTTGGAATCTCCATTGAGTCAATGCTACAAAAACCACATGTTGAAGATGGGCATGTAAAACTATTGTTCACTACTCATGAATGTCAAGAAGCAAAGATTCAAGAAGCGATATTAGCCTTTAAAAAGCTTGACTGTGTTCATGGTGAAATTGCTATGATGAGGATTGAGAAGTAGAGAATATGACAATTTGTCATATTTCTTCGCTATATTTACAAATCATGGTACTATTTTAACATAACTGTTAGAATAGGATTTATGATGATTACTCCAAATTTATTCCATATTAAAAATAATTTAGAGGGAAACCCTTTGACTACAATGATGCATCAGACAGACACCAATACTATTAGAACCATTGAGTTATTCGCTGGTGTGGGTGGTTTTCGTATTGGTTTAGAAAAAGCAAGTAATAAAGAGCAAAATTTTGACATTGTTTGGAGTAATCAATGGGAACCCTCTACTAAAACACAACACGCTTCAGATGTTTATTGTGCTAGATTTGGTTTTGAAAATCACTCTAACGAAGACATAGCAGAAGTAGATGTAGATACTATTCCCGAGCATGATTTATTGGTTGGTGGTTTTCCTTGCCAAGACTATTCGGTAGCAAGTACCCTTAAAAATGCTCATGGAATTGTTGGTAAAAAGGGTGTTTTATGGTGGTCTATCTATAAAATTTTATTTCAAAAAAAAGAGAAAGCTCCTAAGTATCTACTTCTTGAAAATGTTGATCGCCTTCTAAAGTCTCCTGCTTCTCAACGTGGTCGTGACTTTGCAATTATTTTATCGTCTTTAAATTCACTTGGATATGCTGTAGAGTGGCGTGTGATTAATGCTTCGGAGTATGGAATGCCTCAACGACGAAGACGAGTTTTTATATTAGCCTATAAACAAGGTATAAAACTCTATGCGAAATTACAAAAGTTCTCAACTAATGAACTGTTAAATAATGAGTTGTTGCTCTCTAAAACATTCCCCGTTAAGCCTATAGACAATAAAACGCTTATAAGTAGAAAGTTGGAGAGTGATTTGGTTGAAATTACTGAAAACTTTAACAAAGAGACTCCTAAAAAGAATGCTTTTTGGGAGAGTGGGTACATGATTGATGGTGAGTATCATACCAGTCGTGTAGAGGTAGATTACCAAGGAGCTTACTCTGTATTGGGTGATTTTTTAATAGATGAAAAAGATGTGCCTAAAGAGTTTTATATTGATGATGAAGAGTTAAAAAAATGGCAATATCAAAAAGGTGCTAAGTCTATACCTCGTATAAATAAAAAAACGGGTCATGAGTATGTTTATAGTGAAGGAAGCATGGGTTTCCCTGATGCGTTAGATAAACCATCAAGAACGATTATCACAGGAGAAGGTGGAGCATCTGCTTCACGCTTTAAACACGTGGTTGAAGTAAATGGACGACATCGAAGATTAACCCCAATAGAGCTTGAACGACTAAACATGTTTCCTGATAATCATACGATAGGTGTAACTGATAGCAAACGTGCTTTTTTAATGGGTAATGCTTTGGTTGTTGGGATTGTTGAGAGAATAGGGAGAAAATTATTAGATGAGATATAAAATACACTCTTTTAGACATGCTGAGATTATTTTAGAGAATGAACCAAGTTATAGTAGTGTTTGGAATGAATTATTATTGGCAATAGAGAGTATTACAGATAGTGAGATTATAGAGCATCATCAAAATAATCCTCGACAAGCTAAAAGTATTTCTGAATCTATCAATAATCTATTAAAAGTAAAGTTAGTAAATTTAGGATGGAATGAAGAGAGTTATATTTTTCAAGATGATGAATATAGTGGTAATCGTTGGAGACTTGATTTTGCAAAAGAGAGTATATCTGTTGAGGTAGCATTTAATCATGGTGAAGCCATAGCTTGGAATTTGATAAAGCCTGTTTTAGTAGGAGAGTTAAATCATGTGAAAAAAGAGATTGATACAGAAGTGGGTGTAATCATTTGTGCCACAAAAGATTTAAAAACCAAAGGTGGATTTGATGGTGCAGTTGGAGAATATGAAAAATTTCTTACTTATCTAAATCCATTAAGAGATGTATTGTCCGTTCCTATTGCTATTATTGGTTTAGAAGCACCTGAGACTTTTGAAATAGATGTGCAAAAAGTTAATGGGAAAAAAATAGGTATTGTACAATATTTATAAAATTTTGAATTCAGCTTTTTTAAAAAATTATAAGGATATTAATCCTAGTATTTAGTAGTATCTAAAATAAAAAAGCAGCTCACAATATGATAGGATTAAGCCAATTAATCGGCTCATCTACAAATAAATTTGTAAAACCTAGACTTTAACATAAAAAAATTGAGTAATTAAAAAAAGAAAGAGGCTCGAGACAAAATGTCTCAAGTTAGTTTGAAAGAAGATAGAGTAGGTTAAAACCTACGCCATTTGTTTTGCAACTTCTGCCGCAAAGTCTTCTTCTTCTACTTCGATACCTTCACCAACTTCAAGTCTAATAAAATCAGTAATCTCTGCTTTACCACCAGATATTTTTTCAATATGCTGTGCAATAGTTACAGAGTCATCCATAACATATTTTTGGTCAAGAAGCGCAAGTTCTTGGTCAAGTAGAGTGTTATCTGAGATGTATCTTTCAAGTTTACCTGGAAGAATTTTGTCCCAAATCTTCTCTGGTTTACCTTCTGCTGCTAATTCAGCTTCAATTACTGTTTTAGCCTTTGCAAGAACTTCATCTGTAAGTTGAGACATAGAAACGAACTCAGGTACATTTTTAAGAGGTTTACCTAGTCTTACTAGCTCTTCATTCTCTTTTTTAACTTTTTCAATTCTACCAGCTGTTTCATCAGCTACAAATTGAGGGTCAAAGTCTTTGTATGAAAGAGTACTTGGACTCATTGCTGCTGCATGCATTGCAATGTTTTTAAGTTCAGTTGCTACTTTTGTAGCTGTTTCAGCATCTTCACATTTTGCAGCAAGTAAAACAGCTACTTGTGAGTTAGCATGAACGTAACCATTAATAGCCACAGTATCATCTGCTGCTGTAACCATTCCAGCACGTCTTACTACAAGGTTTTCACCAATAGATGCAATTTTAAGTGAAAGGTATTCACTAAAGTCTTGTCCATTAATTGTAGAAGCGTTAATAGCTTCTGCATCTCCTAGATTATTGTCAAAAGCATGTTTTGTAATTTCAGCTACTACACCCTTGAAAACATCATTTTGAGCAACAAAGTCAGTTTGAGAGTTAATTTCAACAATAACTGCTTTATCTCCAGAAACTTCAACTGCAACAACACCTTCAGCAGCAACTTTAGATGCTTTTTTAGCAGCAGCCCCAAGACCTTTTTCTCTTAACCATGCAATTGCTGCATCAAAATCACCATCAGTCTCTTTTAATGCATTTTTACAATCCATCATACCGGCACTTGTAGTTTCTCTTAGTTTTTTAATCTCTTTTGGTCCAAAGTTTGCCATAGATTACGCTCCTGCCAATTCTTTAGCTTCTGCAATCGCTTCAGCTTTTACTTTAGCAGCAGTTGCTTCTTCTTCACTCATTGCAGCAACTTGTGCAAATGTTGTAATTCCTGCAGCATATAGGTTGTCTTGACCAACTTTACCAATACCTGTAAGTTTAGTAAGCTCATCTTTATCTGTTACAGCTTCTTCAACTGCTTCAGCAACAATCTCTTTTACTTCAGCATCTGATGGTACAGCAGTAGCAGCTACTACTGCTGGATCTTCTGTTTGAGCCATCATTGCTTCACCAAGTTCAGCATCTGCAGCTGGTGCATTTTCAGCAGAAACACCCTCTTTTTCAGCAAGTTCTGCTTGACCTTCAATAATCGCTTCAGCCATCTCTTTACAGAAAAGGTTGATTGAACGGATAGCATCATCGTTTCCTGGGATTGGGTAATCAACAACATCAGGATCACAGTTTGTATCAAGTGGTGCAACAACTTTCATTCCCATTCTACGAGCTTCTTTAACAGCAATATGTTCTTTTACAGCATCAATAACAAACATCATATCTGGAAGTTTTTTCATGTGTCTGAAACCCTCAAGATAAGCAGAAAGTTTAGCTTTTTTTCTAACTAACATTAATGCTTCTTTTTTAGTTAAAAGATCAAGTTGCCCATTCTCTTCCATTTGTTCAATAATTTCTAGTTTTCTAATAGATTTTTTCATTGTTGGGTAGTTTGTTAACATTCCACCTAACCATCTTGTAGAAACGTAAGGCATTCCACATCTTTCAGCATGTTCTTTAATTGCTGAACGTGCTTGTTTTTTTGTTCCAACGAAAATAATTGTTTGACCTTCAGCTGCTGCTTCTTTAACTACGTTATATGTGTATTTAAAGTATCTAAGTGTTTTTTGTAAGTCAATAATGTAGATGTTTTTTCTTTCACCGAAAATGAATTTTTTCATTTTTGGATTCCATCTTCTAGTTTGGTGTCCAAAGTGTACACCACATTCTAATAAGTCTTTCATTGCTACCATATTTTGCTCCTTGCAAAAGTCCAAAAATAGATAATAAAATTATCTATTTCAAGACAAAAATAATATTTTTAGAGACCGTAGTCTTTTAGGTTTGTGCCACTGTAGTCCTTAACACAAAAGTGCAACCGTTCAAGGAATAACTACATGAGAATTTTGCTTCTCTTTTATAGATAATTATAAAAAGCTCGGGATTATAGCTAAGTTAGGTTTAATAATGGCTGTTTTTAAATAATCTTTTTCAAAAGTTCAGCAATTTGTAAAGCTCCATCTTTTTCTATTATTTTTTGGAGTTTTTCACTTTTTATTTTTAACTTTTCTTCTAAAAGTTCAATAATTTTATTGATGTTAAGTTCCTTTTCACGCATAATCCATGCGACATCTAGCTCTTCTAAGAACTTAGCATTGTAAAACTGATGGTCACCTGCTGCATAAGGGTAAGGAATGTAGAGTGCAGGACAAGCCATAGCTGAGAGTTCCCAAAGAGTAGATGCTCCAGAACGTGCAATGGCAAAGTCTGCTTGTTCCATGAAAGAAGAGAGTTTGGGGGTAAAGCCAAAAACGTCTGCTTCTATACCAATTGATTTATAGGCTTTTTGAACCTCTTCTATATTTCTTTCACCTGCTTGATGGATAATCTTTATATTTTTCTCTTTAAGTGTTGGTGCGAGTTTGAGTGCAAGTGCATTAATGGCTTTTGCTCCTTGTGAACCCCCTAAAAAAATAATGGTTTTAATTTCATCTCGTATACGTGACTTTTCAAAATATTCGTTTTTAATTGGGTAGGCCTTAATGGGGCTATGTTCTTCATAAGAAGAGATAAAAGCTTTAGCACGTGAACGTAAAAGTTTGTTGAGTGAACCAATGGCTGCATTTTGTTCATGAATGACTAGAGGAATACCTAATGTTATGGCTGCAAAAGAGGTGGGTGCTGCTGAAAATCCTCCAACAGAAAAGACAACTTTAGCTTTTGCTTGTTTAAGTATTTTTCTGGCTTTTAGGGTTGCACTGATAAGCATAAAAAGAGATTTTACTTTACCTATAAGACCTTGATTTACTACACCTTGGGTATTTAAAAAGTGGGTACTTTGAAATTGAGTGTCTTTTTTAAACCATGCTTGGTCTTGTCCTTTTGTTGAACCAATATAAATGAGATTTTCAGCTGTTAAATGTTCTTTCACAGCTTTAATAATTGTAAGGTGACCACCCGTTCCTCCACCTGTCATGACAATGCTCATTTTAGCTCCTTTGTACTTTTTTAGAAATCATGAGTACTAGTCCAATACTTAAGGCTGAAGCAATAACTTGTGAACCACCATAACTTAAGAATGGTACAGCAATACCTTTAATAGGGGTAATGCCTGAAATACCAAAAGAGTTGATAAGAAATGAGAATGCAATCAAAAGGGCTGCTCCTACACAAAAAAGATAATAAGTCGGGTTATCTACTTTAGCAGCGATTTTAAAAATTCTAAAAATAATAAAGAACATAAGAAAGGTAATAAAGATAATGGTGATAAAGCCTAATTCTTCTGCAATACCAGCTAAAATAAAGTCAGTATTAACTTCAGAGAGATGACCGAGCTTATATTGTCCATTCCCTAAGCCTTGTCCCCAAAATCCTCCATTTCGTATGGCATCTATGGAGTTTGATATTTGGTAGGTTTCTAATCGGTTACTCTCATTGTTAAAAGAGAGAAACCACTCTTTAATGCGTTTAATTCGATGGGGTTGGGTTATGATGAGTACTGTAAATGCTGAGAGACCTAGTCCCACAAGTAAGGAGAAAAATCTAAAGCTACTGCCTACTAATAAAAATAGAATACCAAGCGTTAAGGAGAGTACAACAGTCTGCCCTAAATCTTTTTGAAATACAGCAATAAGTAGGGTACTAATGATTAAAATAATAATGTAGGGAATAAAAATTTTGATTTCTGATTTTAAAGTCATTTTCCCTCGAGTGAGTCTGGTTCTAACCAAAGACCATGAGATAAACATAATAAAACCAATTTTATAAAACTCTACAGGAGTAATAGAGACTGAACCCAAATTAATCCAACGTTTTGCTCCTCCAATTGTTCTTACAATGGATTCTGAGAGGAAAGGCATAATAAGTAAAATGAAAAGAAAGCTAAAAAAGAGTAGAAGTCCTATGGGTTTAAACCATTTATCTGGGTCGAGTTTACTGAGTGTAATCATCAATACAATACCAATTAAGACAGCAACAAATTGTCGTATGAAGAAATGCATGTCTTGGTAATGAAACTTTAGTACAGCATAACTTGAAAGAGAGTACGACATGATTAATCCTAGGATTAAAAGGATTATTGTTGCGCCAAAGAGAGGTTTATCTATCATAAGTATATTCTTTAATTGTTTTGTGGGCATATTTTATCAGAATTTTAGTAAAATTTGTTTGTTTGTTTAAAACAAACTTTATTTAATAAAGGTTAATATGCAAAAAAATAAAATGATACGTTATCGTTCGGCCATATTATTGTCTCTTTTTATTGTAATATTTATACTTTTTTTGATTTTTTTGCTAAACCTTGCACAAAAACTTGGAACGAGTGGGGCATTACAGACTAAAATAGTAAAGCTTGAAAATAAAGCACTTCGTGGAAATATAATTTCAGCTGATAATTTTATTGTTGCCTATAGTACTAAAGTCTTTCGTGCTGAGGTGAATGCTCAAAGTATTGACCCTAAGAAAAAAGCATTGTTTATTAAACTCTTTTCTATCTATTCTGGGCTTACAGAAGAGGAAGTGGCTTCTAAGTTTGTAAGTAAGTCAGGGAAAATGATTAGACATCATGTGATTTTAACAGATAATTTAGACTATCGCTTAGCGAGTGATTTAAAATCGTTGGCATATAAAATGCAAAAACTTAAAATTTTTCGTCCATTGAATCCATCGAAACCTCATATTGTTTTTGGTTTAGATATTGTACCTTCTGCTGAACAAAGATATTTCCCTCATAAAAATATTTTGACACCTGTTGTTGGTTATGTTCGTCCAGAAGGTGAATCTTATAAAATTTCTAAAGGAATTAAAGGCTTAGAAAGAGCCTACAGACCTTATCTTTTAGCTGGTAATAGTGGTATTGTTCAGGGGAAATCAGATGCCTTGAGTACACCATTGTTAACAGGAGAGAGTAAAGAGACAAAGAGAGTTGATGGAATGAATTTGCATTTGAACATGAAACTCTCTTTTCAGAAAAAAGTAGAGAGGATACTTGATGAGATGAAAGAACAAACAGCTGCTGAAGAGGTTATGGCTGCTGTGATGGACTCTCAAACAGGTAATCTGTTGGCACTGGCAACATCTGAACGATTTGACCCTAAGCATATACGGCAAGAAGATGTTAAAGCTTTAAATCCTAATTTTTCAGAATATTTATATGAACCAGGATCGGTAATAAAACCTTTAACTATGGCAATCGCTTTAGATAATAATAAGGTGAATCTCTCTAAGCAAATTTATTTAGGAGGAAAATTAAAAGTAACCAATAATTATACTATTTCAGATGATGATTTTTTTAAAGCATTAACACCAAAAGGTATTATTATGTACTCCTCAAATATTGGAATTGCAAAGATAGCATGGAGACTTTCAGGTCAAGAACTTCATGCAGGGTGGAAGAAGTTTGGCTTGGGTGAACGTTCAGGAATTGATTTATCAAAAGAGTTAAGTGGAAGAATTAAAGCTGCTCATCTATTTAATTATAAAGTTCATGCAGCCAATACTGCTTATGGTTATGGAATGTTGAGTAATTTTATGCAACTCATGAAGGCTTATTCTGCTTTCAATAATGATGGGATTGCTGTTACCCCTAAAATTGTAAGTCACTTAAGTGATAGTCATGGTAAGTTATATGCTAACCCTATTGAAGTGGCATCACTTCAAGCTTGTTCGGTGAAGACAGCTCGAATTATTAATGATATGTTACAAGCGACAGTAAATAGAGGAACAGGGACAGCTGCACAATATGATGGTTTAGAGGTTGGTGGGAAAACAGGGACAGCACATATTTCTGAACGAGGACGCTATGTTGAAAAGTATCATAGTAGTTTTTTTGGTTTTGTTAATGATAAAAAAGGACATAAGTATACGCTTGGTGTTTTTGTTATTAAACCTAAAAAAGTCTATTTTGCTTCACAAACAGCAGCACCTACGTTTCAAAGAATTATAGGTGAAATGGTTAAAGAGAATTATCTAGAAGTAGATCAAGCTTTAGCGAGAAGACATTTAGCAAAACGAGAAGCTGTAAGAATTAAAAAACGTGCAGCCTATCTTCGTAAAATTAAAGCCTACAATAAGAAACATGGTATAGAATAATTATAAAATTAATAAGGATGAAAATGAAAAATATTTTAAAGAGGTCACTTTTGGTGGCATTAGGGCTTATGATAGGGTCTTTTACAGGATGTGTTGGAGTTGACCCACAAGGTCGAGGGTATTCAATAGCTGTACCTATGGGCATGATAAATTCTACTTTAGCCAAGCAGTTCCCATTGAAAGAGAGTCGTAGTTTTGGAACAGTTGAAATGTTAGATCCTAATATTTTGGGTCAAGAAGGTACAGATAAATTATCTATCGGTACAGGTTTTAACATTACTAGTATGTTAATGCCAAATGGTTTAGGAGGCTCTCTAAAACTTTCATCAGGTGTACGCTTTGATCCTAAAACTAAGAACTTATATTTAGCAAACCCCATGGTACAAGAGTTGAAGTTTCAAGACTTTTCTTTGTCTAAGTATTTGACCAATGATATGAGAAATGCTTTAGGTTTATTAATTGCTGAGACTATCTCTAAAAAACCCATTTATAACATTTCAGAAGCAGGAATAGGGACAGGTTTTGTTCGTGGGATTGATGTACGTAATGGTCAAATATTTTTAACATTTGGTTTGTAATTAATGTTAAATAATAAACCAAAATATACTTTATTTAAAAATGCTTCTTATGCTTTAGCTGGATTAGCACATGCTGTGAAAACGGAGACTTCTTTTAAATTAGAATTATTAATTGCATTGATTGTTTTTCCAGCTATTTATCTATTACCTTTGGAGCTGATTTATAAATTGGTTTTAGTGATTACTTACTTTATGATTATGATCGTAGAGTTACTGAACTCTGCTGTAGAAAATGTGGTAGATTTGGTAACAAAAGAGATTCATCCTTTGGCAAAAGCTGCTAAAGATATAGGTGCTACAGCTGTACTTTTTACGGTTACTCTACATATTATATGTTGGGTAATGGTAGGGTTGAATTATTTTAATGGATAGAAGCAATGAAATTACTTTATTGCTTCTATCTCATCCTCTTCTTCATCAAGTAAATAGCAAAATTTTAAACCATGTAAGAAAATAGCCCATGAGATATAAATCCATAAGAAAAAGAAGAGTAGGGTACTTAGCCCTCCATAAATACTCATATAAGTTTTGTTATGAAGAACGTAAAAAATAAATCCACTTTTAGCAATATACCATGCCAGTGAGGCGATAAAAGAACTTACTCCTGCAGCTTTGTTTGAAATTTTTGCATTGGCAGATATTTTATAAGTGAGGTAAAAAATAGACCAAATAATAAAAAATGGTAAAATTTTAAGTACTTGAATTCCATTGGTAAATTGGTTTTTGTCCAAAATAACTTGAATTTGTGTTGAAACATAAAATGAAAGTACCATCATAATTGGTGTGAGTGTGACAAGTGTCCAGTAGACAGTAACAGATGACCAAAAGCTTCTTCTTCTAGATTTAAAGATGTCATTAACAATATAGTCATAGTTTTTAAAGAACATCATGGAAGCGAAAAGTACATAAGTAACACCTACCATCCCTAATTTTCCGGAGTTTTCAACAAAACCATTTATATGTAGTAATATCTCTTTTGAGTGTGTGGGCATAAGATTCTCAAAGAGTAGGGTTTGTATTCCATTGTAAACATCTTCAAATAGTGGTAAATTTGTAAAGATAGATAAAATAATAACCAAAAGAGGAATGATAGAAAAAAGGGTATAGAAACTAAGACTAGCAGAGTAATAGCTAAGTTTATCTTCAAAAAGAGCTGAGAGAAAATCTCGTATAAAAATATAGTAACCTTTAAGGAGGTGCTTTGTATTAATGGGTTTATTCATAGGTTTATCATAGCTAAAGTCGACTTACTGTATGTTATACTATGCTAAAAATATTATAGTGGAGTACATGAAAAATGTCTGGTCAAGAAGGAAAACGTTTATTAGAATTGCAAATGGAAGAGCTTAGAGAGTCTTATGGTATTACAAAGGAAGAGTTAGAGGCTCAAAAGAAAAATGAAGTGAATCATAGAACAGAAAACAAAGCTAAAATTGCAAAACTTTATGAAGATGCTGGAGAGTATGAAGAAGAGTTAGAGTATTTTGAGGGAGAACTTAAAGTACTTCAATCTACAGAACTTAAAGATTTAGTCGCTGTATTAAATAAGACTTTTCCTAATGCTGAAGGGAATTATGCTGAAGATATTAAAGGTGTTTTAATTGCACATTGGACACAATTTGTAGAAGTTGATAAAACGCATCCCTTAGAGCAGTTAGAGCTTATAAAAATTACAGATTTTTCAGATGTTGTAGATGAACTTAATGCAAAGTTTCCTGAGTACAGTGGTGACTTTGAGTTAGAAATAAAAAGTATTTTACTAAAACGATGGGAGATGCTTGTAAGTATTAAAAAAGAGCATGTGGCAGAAGAACGTGCTGAAATGAAACTACGAGGAATGAAGCCTGATCATATTAGAAAAGTTTATAGACTTTATCATGGTCTTGATGTTTAAGTGAAGTGGGGAGCTTAGAGCCCCATCTTCCCTGGATTTAAAATATTATTAGGGTCAAATGATTTTTTAATGTCTTTAAAGAGGTTAATCTCTTGTTCATTAAAAGCAATGTCCATAAAAGGGGCTTTTGAAGTTCCAATACCATGTTCTCCACTTAGTGTTCCACCCATGTCAACCACCAGTTGGAAAATCTCTTCGATACACTTGTGACCTTCGTCAAGCTGTGAGATGTCTATCATGACATTTACATGAATATTTCCGTCACCTGCATGACCAAAGCATGGTACTTTAAAGCCATACTTTTCACCCAATTTATAAATGGCTTCAAGGGCTTCTGGTAACATTGAACGTGGAACGGAAATGTCTTCGTTTAGTTTTTTGTTTCCAAAAATAGTAATGGATTGTGATGCATTTTTTCTAGCATACCATAACTCTTTAGCTTCATCATCATCTTTTGCAATTCTAAATTCACTTGCTCCATTTTCTTTGAATGAAGCTTCAAGGGTTTCGAGTTGAAATGCTACTTCTTCAGGAACATTTCCATCTACATCACCTACCAAAACAGCACCTGCATCAGTAGGTAAGTCAACTCCTAGCTTTTCGATGAGAGCTTGAATAACCAAGGCATCTAAAAACTCCATGGCAACAGGGTTCGCTCCAGCTGAGAGTGATTTAAAAACGGCATTCATGGCATTGTCAACGCTTGGGAAAATACCCATGTAGGTTTTTTTGTACTTTGGTTTAGGAATGAGCTTGAGAGTGAGTTCGGTTAAGACAGCCAATGTTCCCTCTGATGCAATAAGAATTCCTGCTGTGTTGTATCCTGCGACATCTTTAATGGTACGTTTCCCTGCACGAATAATGTCTCCATTGGTACGCACGGCTTTGAGTGCCATGACGTAGTCTTTAGTGATTCCATATTTTGCTGCACGCATTCCACCTGCATTTTCGCTTACATTTCCACCCAAAGTAGAGTAGTCTTCAGAAGCTGGGTCTGGTGGGTAGAAAAGCCCTAGCTCTTCTACATGTTTTTGTAAGTCTTTATTAATGACCCCTGGTTGTACGACTGCTACCATATTTTGGGTATCAACTTCTAAAATCTTGTTCATGTGTTTTTCCATGCCCAAGATAATACCACCATTAGCAGGTAAAGCACCCCCTGTAAAGCCAGATCCTGCACCACGGGCTGTAATAACAATGAGGTGTTCATTACAATATTTTAAAATTTCACTAACATCTTGTTCATGTCTAGGAAAAATAACAGCATCAGGTTCATAACGTGTTCGGGTTGCATCGTACGAGTAAGCAATCATGTGGGCTTTATCATCGTAGATGTTTTCAGCCCCTACAATCTTTGTAAAAGCTTTTAAATGTTTTTTATCTATCATTTTATTTAAGTCCTGCTACTGATTTGAAGTAAGGGGTATAGGTCTTTTCAGACAATTCAAATATGGATAAATCCATCTGTTTAAATCTGGCATAAAAAGGGGACATGGCTGAAGTTTCATTGATTTTAATCGTGGTGTTTCCAATTATTTTATGAGAAATTGGGTCAATAACAAGCAATTTATCACTGGTGACTACAAGCACTAAACCAATTTGATTTTTTTGAGAAAAACGCTCTAAAGCTTCCATGCTTAATTGAGTCTCTCCCTCTTCCATAAAGTCTAAGGCAAACATGTCTGGGTGTGTCCATGTGCGTTTAAACTTTTTGGTTATTTGTCTATAGATAGTTTGATTAGGAGCAATGAGTAAAGCATTTTGGTAGAAGTTTCCAAAAACAACACTATCACCAATGCTTACAGCTGTTTGAATACCTGGAATATTAGGATGTAAAATAGCTTTATTTTTTAAAATAGATGCTTTCCCATCTCCTAATGAAATAGTTGAATGGGTGATTGCTTGTAAGCCATTACCATAGTCATGGATAATAATACCACTCATCCCAGCAGGAACAGTATTTGCAAGTTTAACAGTATTGTTTGAAACTTCTTTGATGGAACTTTTAATACTTTTGGGAAGTGCATCTGCAAAAACTGAATAGCTGGTAACGAAAATAAAAAATAAGATTTTTCTCATATCTGTCCTTAAAACATAATAGTCTCGGATTATACCCCATGAACCCTTAACATCTTTGTTTTCCCTACGAGTAAATCAATGGTCATTTTTGCCCGTTTAAATACAGATTCTTGACGATATTCTAGGTTGTGTTTTTGACAAATTTTTTTGACTAAAGGTTGCATTTTTTGGTATTGTAATAGAGGGAGATTGGGAAAGAGGTGATGCTCTATTTGGTAATTTAACCAACCATGAGCAAAGTCTCTAAGGTCTCCACCTGTGTTGTAGTTGACAGAACCCATGATTTGACGCAAGTAGAACTCACCTTGTTCCTCATGAGGTTCATCAAACATGTAAATATCTTCAGCTGAATGGTTAGGGACAATGACGATAAAAGAGTGTAAATTGGTTAAAAGTTCTGCTATTAAGATAATAATGAGGGCATTAAATACAGCTGTTAGGCCTAGAGGAATAAACAGAGCAGGAATAACAATAAACTTTATCATCACATAGGGTAAAATATAGTCCATCCAAAGTTCAAAACCATTTTTCTTTTTGATATTCCACTCCATATGAGCAATGGTAAGCTTATCTTCTTCTTTGCGTTTTTTATTGTCTAAGATTCTAAGGGTATTTGGGGCATAATAGAGAAATTTCCATGTACCCATCATGATATAAACCATAACATAACGTAAATACATTGGCATTGTTGAGGTATGAATCCACCCAGCTGTTCTTTGAATACAATCGGGGTCATCCTCTTCACCTAGATGGTAATGGTGCATGATGTTGTGTTCATAGGACCAAGCTTCAGGTTTTATCCAGTCTAGCCAATCAAGATAACGGCGACTTCCTTTTGCAAAGTGTTTACGGGTATAGCGTTCAGGAATATTTGCTACTTTGTCATAAGCCCCATGAAGTATGGGATGGGTTACATTTGCCCAACGGGAAAGATTACCTGTACTAATAAGCCCAGCAGCTATCAAGGCAATTCCCCAAAAGAGTAGGGCATTGAGGCTAAAAAAAATTTCTAATAAAGAGAGAAATGCAATAAGTGCATATCCTGAAAAAGTAGCCATACGTCCCCAACGTTCAAGTTTTAATAGATGTTGAAAATCTTCTTGTGAAGGTGTACCAATTTGCTCTTTTACAGCTTCGATATCTTTGGCTAATTGCTCTTTGTCAATTTGCTCATAAGGGGTATATGTAGCATTTGGTGATTCAACTTTTGACATTTAATTTCCTGATATTTTGAATAATTTACGATTATAGTTAAACTTATATGAAGAGGATTTTAAGCTGGGTTTATTTGTTCTAACTTTCTTTAGGGTGTATCATAAAGAGAGTTAATATGTTTCTAAAAGTTGAAATGCTTTAAAATATCAGATATTTTGTTTATTCTAAATTTCTATCAAAGAGTCTAGCGCTCTTGACACTAGTAGTGAAGTACGCTAAAGTTTTAAAATAAATAAGAGATAGAGGACTTTAATATGGCAGTAAAATTTGAAAATATTAATGAAGAACATAAAGCATTTATTGCTAAGCAAAAAATGTTTGTTGTTGGTTCAGCAGGGGCTGATGGGTTTATTAACGTTTCTCCTAAAGGGATGGATTCTCTTAAAATTTTAGATGAAAAAACAGTTATATGGGTTAATTATACAGGTTCAGGAAATGAAACATCAGCTCATGTTCAAGAAAATGGACGTATGACAATTATGTTTAACTCTTACGACAAAGCACCCATGATTATGAAACTTTATGGAACAGCTGAAGTGTTTCATAATGCTGATGAATCGTGGGAAGCGTTACTTTCTCATTTCTCTTTTAAAGAGGGAGCTAGACAAATATTTAAGCTTAATGTTGAACTCCTTTTAACTTCTTGTGGTTATGCTGTACCTCAATATACATATGTAGGTGAACGAGAGACACTTAAAAAGTGGGTAGAAAAAAAAGGTGAAGAGGGCATTAAAGCGTATTGGCAAGAAAATAATGTTGAGACACTTAATGGTGTAAAAACAAATATCTTAGAACGCAGTAAATAGTAAGCGAATAAGATAGGATGTTTGAAGTAGCAGATTACATTGGTATAATTGCTTTTGCTATAAGTGGTTTTTTTGTGGGAGTACGAGTAAAGTTAGATTTTTTAGGGGTACTTATCTCTGTTTTTTTAACAGCTTTTGGAGGAGGAGTGATTCGGGATATCATGGTTGACAGAACTCCTTATGTTTTCATCCACTCTTTACCTGGGCTTATTGTTATTGCTGTTATGGTAGTACTCATCCTTTTTAAATTTCATAAACGTCAAAGCATTGAGAATAGGGCATTTTTTATTGTGAGTGACTCCATTGGTTTGGTCTCATTTAGTATTACAGGAGCATTAATCGCTCTTGAGGCATCGTTAAATTTAACAGGGGTTCTTATACTCTCATTTATTACAGCTGTAGGAGGAGGGATTACAAGAGATATTATCATTAATGAAGTGCCATTTGTTTTTAAAACAGGTTTTTATGGAACAGTTTCATTATTAGTAGGAGGCTTAATGTATCTGCTTCATATTTTTGCATGGAATAATTTTTATACAATGACTTTGGTTTTTGTAGTAGCTGTTAGTATTCGCGTTATTGCTTATTATCGAAAATGGTCTATTCCTTTGGTTTAAACTTTGTATAATAAAATAAAAACCTTTTAAATTAAAAGCTTTTTATTTAGATTATTTAGAGGAGTATTATGGAGTATAAATATAGTGAAGAAACAATCAGTAAATTAAAAAACAAACTAAAAAAAATGCTTTTTATTGATGCAAAAAAACAAGAGTTTATCCCAACAGACGAACAGGTTGAAAAGATGTTAGCCCTTTGTTTAAAGCGTAACCGACCCTCTTATTATAAGTTACGCCATGCTTCAGGGATGTCTGAAGAATATACTTTTAAAGGGGTTGATATGTATAGTGATGATGGAAAAAAAATGCGTCGTTTTGAATCAGGGCTTGAAGATGAATAACATACGACTAGCTAAAGTTAGTGATGCAGAAGCTCTTTTTAAATTGGTCTCTTCTTTGTTTAAATATATTTCAGATAAATCTTTAAATGAGACTTTTAAAAAATCATTTTCAATTGAAGCTTTTGAGAAGAGCATAAGTAATGAAACATGGTTTACAACTTTGGTTTATGAAGAAGACAATAAAATAGTTGCCTATATCTCCTTAGTAAATAGTAGTCATATTTATCATCTTTTTGTGGAGGAAAATTTTCATAAAAAAGGTATTGCTAAGAAGTTATGGGAAGTCGTTTTAGATGAATCTCCAAGTAAAAAATTTACTGTGAATGCTTCACTTTATTCTATAGATTTTTATCATAAGTTGGGTTTTATAAATTCAGAAGAACAGCAAGAGAGCCTAGGTGTAAAGTATCAGCCTATGTCTTTTGAATTGTAAAATATGCAAAATCAAGCTTTGCCTTAGTATTTTTTGGGTTATAATTAAAATATATATAACAAATAAGGAAAACTAATGAAAAAACTATTATTGTTTTTGACAGTGATTGCAGGAATGGCATTTACAGCTGTTCAAGCTAAAGAAGAGTTAAAAAAAATAGAAGAAAATAAAATGACAGCGATGGATGTTTATAAACGAATGAGTTTTATTTTGTCTGATAAATGGTACTTATCTGAAGAGGAAAAACAGATTGATACCACAGGTGCACACAAAAATAAAGCGATTGTTCATTTGGTAGGAGATGATGAAGCTGTAGGGACACAATACAAAGTGATAGGACGTGGGGCAACACTGGAAGAAGTATTATTGCCAAATACATTAAAGTCTATGGTAACCATGTATCATTGCGATTCATACACAAAATGTACAACACTTAAAGCAACACACTATTGTGCAAAACAAAATCAACCAGAATTTTTGTTAAATCTTGAAGAGACTACTAAAAATAAATTTGTCTTTGACTGTGATATGAGTACTGAGCTTTGTAATTCAGCTGAAGACCACATACATAAAATGATATTTGAACTTTCAGATGAAGAAGACCATTTAAAAGCCTCTTATTTGGCTTGGAAAGATAAAAAATTACGTAAGAAACATTCTATTTATCATTTCGATAGGATGTAAAGAATAAGCTACATTAAGAGTATCAAAAGCTGTCAATAATATAAAATTATAAGACATCATTTTGGTACTCTTAAAACTACATCTCTAAAACTTCAACTTTAATGTGTCCTGACCAATCTTCAGCTGATACTGGATAAATACCATTTTCAAGATTGATACTGTTGACACTCTCTCCCATAGAATCTTTTGAACCGGTTGTATTTTCAAAGATAGTGTATTTACTACTTCTATCTATTTCGTACCCTGTGATTTTTACTAAAAGTACGGACTCTTCAGGTTGAACAAAGTCATCAAATATAATTTGATTGAGATTTAAAGTCTCATCTTTTTTGGTATAAGCATAAACATTTAATGTCCCACCCTTATAAGTTCTTTCACATAGAAGTCCTTGTGTTGAAGCAACATTACTTGAAAAAACTGTTTCTGTTTCTTTGTTTACAGGTGTAATATTTTCATGAATATTGAAAGCTTGAGCATCTATAAGGGTAATACGAACACGTTTTTTTGCTTTTAAAAAATTTGAAATTGTTCTAATTTTATGACGATTAAGGCATATTTAGGAATCCCACCTTTATACTTTTTTGTAACGGTTTCTATCTATTTTATGTCTTGTTCAGTGTAATAACTTGGTGCTTTATTTCCACAAGCAGGGATGAAAAATGGGAGGATGAGTATTATTATTTTTTTAAATTCATGGTGGATACCTTTTCTTTCATTCTAACGATTAATTTATGAATATTAGATAAGCTAATGATATTTTTTTCTTGCTTGTTTGAATATGGATAAAAAATTAATAAATATGTTACCATGCCAAAATAATTTAAAGGCTTTCTACTTTAGTAATAGGACGATAATAGAATGAAATTTATACAAAGATTAAAAGACTTTTTTTTTAAAAATATCAAAATGATAAATACTTCACTTCCTGGTTCAGTAGGTGAAAAGCAACTTCAAAAAGAGTTTAATACAATAGCTGATGCTTTACGCTTTTATAACAAACAGGTACTCACACATCTTTCTTGCTTAATGCAAGAGTTTATTAGGAAACAAGAGATGATGTTTATCTCAACAGCAGATGGTCATGGTGAGTGTGATGCCTCTTTTCGTTTTGGAGAGGCTGGGTTTGTGATGGTGGTAGATGAGCATCATCTTATTTACCCTGAATACAAAGGTAATGGGGTTATGGCAAGTATGGGAAACATCTCTGAAAATCCAAATATTGGGCTACTCTTTATAGATTTTTTTGAGACGAAAGTGGGTTTACATGTGAATGGAAAAGCTAAAATTATTCGTAAAGAATCTATGGATGAAGTGTTAAATGGTTTTGAAGGCTTGGCTGAAAAATTAAAAGCACATAAAATGCAATTTAAAACCGTTTCATATGTGTTGGTAGAAGTTGAAGAAGCTTATATTCATTGTTCTTTACATATTCCGATTTTAGAGAAAGTTAAAGAGGCTGAAGTGTTAAAGAAGTTTCCTAAAGGGACGAAAGGTGGAGATGCTTTTGAGGTAGAGTTTGAATCACGACCTTGGTTGAAAACCAAGGTTGAAAAAAGTTAGAGTTTACTTGAGTTTTTAGCGTAATTGTCCTCAACATTTTTTATACGCTCATGACCTGTTGGGTGCATCTGTAAAATAGGAGCTTGTAGGTACTGTAAGAGTTCCAATGCATCCACAGCTGCTTCTCTTGGAACATTATTCTCTTTTAGAACTTTCATTGCAAATTCATCAGCATTGAGTTCTTCAGTTTTTTGAAAACGAGATTTTCTCATATCTGAAGTAACTGAAGCTAGAATACCATTGGACATACCACCCATAGAATCTCCACCCATATTTAACATTTTTTCAAAGGCATACATGGCATGTTCTTTTCGGTAAGATTTTTTAAAGTCTTCATGGATAAGGTGACCCACTTCATGAGCCATTATAAAGAGTAGTTCATTGTCATTAAGCTTTTCAATAACCCCATGGTTTACACGAATAGAACCATTGGAACGGCTGAAGATGTATAAAAATGGACTCCAATAAACCTTAACATCTAGCTTCATTCCAGCTGGAAGTTTTATTTTTTTCATCACATTTTGTAAATCGGTATGATACTGGTCAGTGACAATGTCATTGTCTTTATCCATTTTAGCAATATCTTCTTCAGCTATTTTCTTTAATTCTTCATCAGTTACAGTGGTTGACTTTGACATATCAGCAGCAGCATCACCCATGATAGATTTTGTTCCTGTATTCTTTTTCATTTCATCCATCATCTCATCGATGATAGGCATATTATCCATGGGCATCATATCTTCCATTTTATCCATGTCTGGCATCATGTCTTTCATTTTATCCATCTGTTCCATTGGAGATGAGAACATGTCCCACATAGAAGATTTATCTGCATGTAAACTCATATTCATTGACAAGAGTAATAGAGATACTGTTGAGAGTTTTATTATTTTCATTTTCCATCCTTTAATTATTTAATAATAACAAACATTGTAAATATTATACTTTATTTATAACTTTTATTTAACTATTTTTATCACTTTTTTACATTATTTCGCAAGATTCATTGAACAAGGCAAGTGAGGCTAAATATTCTAAGGTATTTAGAAATTCTTTTCTATTTAAAGGTTTAGTTAAATAGGCATCAATTTCTGAACTTTGTATTTTGGGTTGCTCTGCATCTCCAGTAAAAAGTCCAATGGGTTGCTCTGGTCTTAATAGTTTAATTTTTTGAGACATTTCAATGCCACCCATATGAGGCATGTATCTATCCGTTAATACAATATGGGGTGAAGTAAGTTCATAAAGTTTTAACCCTTCTATACCATTTTTTGCTAAATAGACTTTATGGACAATACTTTGTAAAGCTTGTTTAATAAGATGACGTGTAAACTTGTCATCCTCAACATAGAGAACAATAAGATTTTCAAGGTTTTTAAGCATCTAATACTCCTTAAATAATTCAAGCTTCATGATTTATATTGTATAGTAAAATTGAACTTATAGCTATGTCGTAAAGTAAGTTATAAGGGGATATATAGGTGTAGTTACTAATAGTAATGGAGATAAAAATGAACGAAAATAAACTATGGTTAGAACGATGGAAAAACCGAGAAATAGGCTTTAATCAAGTAGAAGTGAGTTTTTTATTAAAACAATATTTTGAAAAATTAAATTTACAGAGTGGTAGTAAGGTTTTAGTTCCTTTATGTGGAAAAACTATTGACATTTCATGGTTATTAGCAGAAGGTTATGGTGTTGTCGGTATTGAACTTAGTGAAGTGGCTGTTAAAGAACTCTTTGAGGAGCTTGGAGTTAGCTCAGAGGTTTCAAAACTTGGAGAGCTTATAGTCTATCGTGCTAAGAACATCACCGTATTTGTAGGTGATATTTTTGAAGTTACAGCTGAAATGTTGGGTAAAATAGACGCTATTTATGACCGTGCAGCGATTGTTGCTCTAACTAAAACGGTAAGAGAAAAGTATACAGCACATTTAAGAGCGATTAGTAATAATGCTCCTCAACTGCTTATAACTGTTGAGTATGACCAGTCGTTAATGAACCGTACACCATATTCTGTGGATGAAGAAGAAGTCAGAGATCATTATGCTGAATATTATACTTTAGAGCTTTTAAGCCGAAGAGAAATTCAAGGAGGATTTAAAGGAAAAATTCCTGCTTCTGATGTTGTGTGGTTGCTAACATAATGCCAAATATAAAAAGAGTTGAGTTAAAATCAAAAGTGACAATAGAAGATAGAACTATTTTAGAAGAGGGGTTTTATTTAATATTTCCTGTCAAAGGTAAACGTCCCGAAGCGAGTCTAGAGACATGGCGTAGAATTTTGGCATATTTTGAAGATGAGAGCATTGATGAGCGTCGCTCCTTTAGTAGTGATTTTGAAAAATATATCTCAGAAGATGAAGCAGAGATATATATAGGTGTTAACTATTTGTAGTTAAGTATTTTTTTTACTGTCTCTATAGAGCAGAAAAAGAGTGCTTCAAAAAGAGGGGTCAACTTGACTTCTTTGGCTTCATTTGTTTCAAAAGCTTTAAAGTCAAATCCCTCACCATCATCTCTAAGGCTTGGACGTACGGAAAAAGTGATGGGGTCTAGTGTACGAATGAGGTTAAGAATTTTTTTGTATTTTTTATCATCTTCACTTGGTAGAAAACTCTTTTCTTGACTTCGATTTATTCGTGTCTCTTTAATGAGTTGAACTTTGTCATTAAAAATGGTTTTACCCCAACGAATATTACCTAAGTCAAATAAAAAATCTTGATGTCGTGAAGTGAGTGGATGAGGAGAGGCATCTCTTAGTGCTTCAATGAGTTGAAGAAAGAAGTTCTTTCCTCCATAGTTGTTTGCAGCAGTCATTAAAAGAGTATGAAAATGAAGTTTATCCTCATCACTTAAATTGTTAAAGTCACACATGGACTTCCTTTGTGTTTAGTTGAACGAATTATACTCTATTAATATATTGACTCTTGCTTGTTTCTCATATTTGTTATAAAAGTATTGACTCTTGTAGATTTGCTCTTTGTCTAAAAACAAGCTTAAGACCTTTTTACGCCCATTAAAATAAGTTAGATCATCATAGAAAGCATACTCCTTACGTACATGTCGATGCTTTTGCTTATGAGCTGTTTCTATCTCTTTCCATAGTTGAGAGATGAGTGTGGTCTCTTTTGAGAAGTTGTGGCATAGGGTTTTGAATTTATTTTCTAGGGTCATTACTTAAATAAACCACAAAACCAGCAACAACTAACATGGTCAATTGCCAAAGAGGTATGAATAAAAATGAGAATTTATATTCTAAATTTCGCTCCATATAAGTTGTATCTAGTAAGAAGTAAAGTCCTACAGAGACTATAAATATAGCTGTTGAGTAAGCAGTATTTTTTGCTGTATTGTGTTTAGAGATTTTTATAATATAAAGTGTAATAATATAGGGTAAGAGTGAAAAGCTAATGTAGCTTAAGGCTAATGATTTTTGAATACCTATGCTTAAAGTAATAATTATGGCTAGAAGTGTTAGAATGTATAAAGTTATTTTCATAATTAGAGTTTAACATATTGACTTTAATTTCACAAAGGATAAATGATGAAACAAACATTTGAAGTTAAAAATGTAAAGTGTGGTGGTTGTGCTGGTACTTTGAAAAAATCTCTTTTAGAAGAGTTTGGAGAAGTTGAAGTAAATTTAGAAGTTGAACCAAGAGAGATTACTTTGGAGATAGAAGAGGGACAAATGGAAGCTTTAAAACTAAAGCTTCGCTCTTTGGGTTACCCCTTAACTACGGATGAACTTAGTACTTTTCAAACGGTTGGCACTACGGCTAAGAGTTTTGTCTCTTGTGCTATTGGGAAGATAGACTCTTAATTACAAAAATCTAAAAGCATCCCCTCTTTAACAGCTTGATAGGTCTCAATGCCTAAGAAGTGTTTTAGAATTTCAAGACCAAAACATAGAGCTGTTCCAGGTCCTTTTGAAGTCATGATGTTTCCGTCAATAACGACAGCTTTGTCATCTCTGTACCCTTCATGGTTGACTTCATCTTTTGCCCCTGGGTAGCAGGTATAGTTATTGGTTAGAACACCTGCTTTTTTAAGAGCATAAGCTGCAGCACAGATTGAACCAATCATTTTTCCTTTGGCTTGAAATATTTTTAAGAGTTTTTGTACGGTTTCATTTTCTGCTAGGGCATATGTTCCATCCCATCCACCAGGAAGAAGTATCATGTCGAAATCTTCTTCGATGACATTTGCAATAGAAGTGTCAGCTTGAATAGTAATGCCATTTGCTCCTAGTACTAAGTTGGTATCCATGTCACCATCCAGATGAGCAAGACGAACTTCAATTCCTCCACGTCTTAATACATCGATTAGTGAAACTGCCTCTACTTCTTCAAAACCTTTTGCTAGGGGTAGTAAGATATTTGCCATTTTTAGTCCTTTTTTAATTATATTATTTTTTAAAAGTATAACGCATATCTTCTCGATAAATTATTATATTAATATTAACTATTTAATTTATGATATAATTTAAAAAAAATTTAATAAAAGTATGAATAATGGAAAAAAAATTACAGTTTTACCTTAAAAACCTTGTGCATAATGGGGGAAGTGATTTACATTTAAAATCAGGGGCTATTGTACGTTTACGTATTTCAGGAGACCTGCATAAATTAGGTGATAAAGTTGTTTCAGCTGAAGAGTTAGATGGTATTGCCCAAGCCATTTTAACAGATGACCAATATGCAGAATTAGTGAGTACAAAAGAGTTAGATTGTACTTATGTACTAGATACTGATAATCGTTTTCGTGTGAACTTTTTTTATCAACTTGATGGACTTTCTGCTGTGATGCGAGTTATCCCTGTGAAAATTTTAACACTTGAAGAGTTGAAATTACCAAATGTTATTAAAGAACTCTCAGAACAGCATAGAGGGCTTATTTTGGTAACAGGTGTGACAGGTTCTGGAAAATCTACAACATTAGCTGCTATGTTGAACCATATTAATAGTACAAAGAAAAAGCATATTATCACCGTAGAAGACCCAGTTGAGTTTGTCCACCCCGATAAAGAATCTCTCATCTCTCAAAGAGGAGTAGGTCAAGATACGTTGTCTTTTGCTAATGCTTTAAAAGGAGCATTACGTGAAGACCCAGATATTATACTGGTAGGAGAAATGCGTGATTTAGAAACTATTGAGATTGCTTTACATGCAGCAAATACAGGTCACTTGGTATTTTCAACTTTACACACTTTGGATGCAAAAGAGACCATTAATAGAGTGATTGGGATGTTTCCAAAGGAAGAACAAAATAGAATTCGTGTAACCTTAGCTGCTGTATTGTCAGGTGTGATTTGTCAGCGATTGGTAAAAACAGTAGATGGTAAAAGAGCAGCAGCATTAGAAGTGATGATTCAAACACCAAGAATAGCAGATTTGATTGCACAAAATAGAGATAGTGAATTGTTAGATAGTATAGAAGAGGGAAAAGAGATTTATGGTTCTCAATCGTTTGATCAATCTCTTCTTTCATTATACTGTGAGAAAAAAATCTCAAAAGAAGTTGTGTTTGAAAATGCAACTAGCCCTTCAGATATGAAATTGAAGTTAGATGGAGGTTGTGGTTCTAAAGATGCCTTAGAACAAAAGGATGAAGCTGTGGATATATTTGATTTAAAGGATAGTGTTGAAGATGAATTATAGTAACTTTAAAACTTTTTATAATATAATAAAACAATTATTAACTTTAAGGTTTTGGAATGCGTATTAGTTCAATTATATTTTTTGGAGTAACACTGGGTTTGTTATTGATCTTTTCATGTATTTCATTAAATGCTCCTAAGTATTATAATGAGTTAGAAACAGTATCAAATACAAATGTAAATTCTAATTTTGATTCTAAACATGTTATTGTATTACGTGATAGGAGACCTCTTTAAGTTTTTAGAAAAATACTAAAGTTTAAAAAAGGGAAGAGTATATGATAGAATTAATGCTAAAGATGACGTTTTGGTTAGTTGCTGCAATGGTATTGGGCTTTGTTATTGCATGGTTATTGTCTAAGGTTATTTATCAAAAACGTCAAAGAAAAGCAGAGGATACTTTCTCATCTGTGATTTTTGAACGTAATAATCTCATTGCAAAATTAGAAAAAAAATTTCATCATCAGAAAATTTTTTCTCAAAAACTTTCTGATGATTTAGAAAAGTTAGAGAAGTCTTTAGTTCAAAAAGAGGCTTTAATCACAACATTAGAACATCAATTAAAAATGAGTGATAATGCTAGTGAAATAAAACATCAAATTGATCTTCTTAAATCAGAGTGCCAAAGTTTACAAGAAATTGATGCAAAAAGAGTGAAAGAATTAAATGAGTTTGAGGCAGTTTTATTACGTGCAGAAGTTAAACTTGAAGAGAATGAAAAAAATTATAAACAAATAATTAAGAGTTTAGATAAAGAAATTGAAAAGTTGATTACTGAAAATAGAATACAAAGTCAAGATATCAAAGCGTATGAAACAAAGATTATGAAGTATGAAGAAGAGTTAAAAATTTATCAAGCAGATAAAGCAGATACTGAGTTTATTATTTCTAAAGATCAGTTTATAAAGATTGAAGAACAACTTGAAAGATATCAAAGTGAAATTGAGGCGTTAAAAAAAGAAAACAGTGAATTACGAGCTACTACAAAATTACATTCAGTAACAACAAAAAGTGATAAGAGAGAAGATGAGTCAGATGATGGCTCAATGGTTAAATCTTTTAGAGAAACCTATAAGAAAATCACGAAGTCTTAATGAACTATTGGCTAGAATTCGTTTCTATTTTTAATTTAAGGAACAAATATGTTAGAAGGTATTATTAGAGAGAGTATCGGATCAGCTTCGGCAAAGAAGTTAAGACGAGATGGTTATCTAACAGCTAACATCTACGCAAATGGTGTAGAAAATGTACAAGCTGCTTTTAAAAGAGGTGATTTTGTTAAAGCTGTAAGAGCTAAAGATGGTTTAACACTTTCATTGACAGTAGCAGGAACTGAGTACAAAACAGTTATTCAAGAGTATCAACTTCACCCTGTAAATGGTGATGTTAAGCATGTAGACTTAAGAGTTGCAGTACCTGGTCAAGTGACTAATTATCTTGTACCTGTAGAGACTACAGGTACAGCAAAAGGTCTTAAGAACAAAGGTGTTCTTATGCTTCAAAAGAAAAGACTAAAGGTTAGAGGTGCTATCGAAAACATCCCTAATAAATTTACACTTGATGTAACTGACCTTGACAGAGATGATTCTATTCTTATTAGAGATATGGAAACACCTGCTGAGTGTAGACTAATGGATAGACCAGACGTTGCTGTTGTTGGTGTAATTAAAGCTAAATAAGTAGCTTAACTAATATGTTGTTAATTGTAGGACTTGGGAATCCAGGAACACAATATGAAGATACGCGACATAATATAGGTTTTAAAGTCATTGACAAACTTGTCTCTGACTTTGGGGCTAGTACAATCTCCAAAAGCTCTTTTCAGGGTGAGCTTTTCAAATCTTCTGATTTACTTTTTTTAAAACCCACAACTTTTATGAACTTATCTGGAAACTCGGTACAAGCTGTCAAAAATTTTTATAAAATAGAATTAGATGAGATTATTGTTATTCATGATGATATAGATTTACCTTTTTCAGCACTGCGTTTTAAAAAGGGTGGTGGACATGGTGGACATAATGGTTTACGTTCTATTGATGCCATGATAGGAAAAGAGTATACTCGTGTAAGAATGGGAGTTGATAAACCTCTTCATAAGTCTCAAGTGGCTGATTATGTATTACATGATTTTACTGAAGAGGAAAATGAAATATTAGAACCTTGGATAAAACATACTGTAAGTGCCATTAAAGCATTAAAAACAGATTCTTTAGAAGTTATAAAATCAAAATATTCTCTTAAATCATTTAAAGCCTAGTATAGATGCTTTTTAAATATGTGGCGTTTCATTATTTAAAAAACATGTTAATTATATTAATGGGACTTTCTGGACTTTTTGCTGGGTTAGATTTTCTTATGAATGCTTCATCATTACCTTCTTTTAATGTTAAGGTATTGTATGTTTTTTTTAAGTGGCAAGAGGCTCTTGCTTTACTTTTTCCTTTGGCGATTATATTTGGAGGTATTTGGACAAAAATATCCTTTATTAAACAGAATTCTATTTCGGCTATGTATGCTTTAGGGGTAACACGAAAAGCACTTTTTAAGCCTTTTTTTATGGTGGGTCTATTTACTTATTTTTTTTTTATGGGACTCCATTTTACTTCTTTCTCTACAGCGAGTGATTCAGCAGAGCAACTTTTTTCTAATGCTTATGAGATGAGTGAAACACGAGATTTATTTTTTAAATATAATGATAGCTTTGTCTATATCGGTACATTAATTCCTGAGAAATATAAGATTGAAAATTTAACCATATTTAAATTAAAAGATAAAAAAGTAGTGGAGACATTTACAGCTAAAGAAGCATGGTATAACATTCATGAATGGGTTGCTACTAATGCTTTAAAAAAAACAATTGTTTTTGATGAAGAGGGGAAACAACGTTTAAAAATCGAAAAAGTAGGACTTTTGTATACGCTTAAAGAGTATCAACCTAAAATTTTAAAATCAATTTATGATGGTGAGGCGTTAAATTTATTTGAAAGTTTTAAAGCTTATAAACTTTTAAATCGACAGGAGTTAGAGACACATTCTATACGAGCAGATTTGTATGGTAAGGTAATTATGCCTCTTTTTTCTATTGCATTATTGATGATTATGTTGTTTACTTTTCCTTTTCATGCAAGATATATGAACATCGCAATGACAACCACTAAAGCCATTGGAGGCACACTTTTTGTTTGGGGTATTTTGTTTGCATTTCAAAGTATTGGAAACAATGGCATGACAAGTCCTGAATTGGTCATTATTTTACCCATTGTACTTTTATGGATATATGCACTTTATAGTTTAGGAAAATCTCAAAAAAGAATCTAAAACCCATCTATAACCAACATTTGGATAGAATCGCGATTATTATAATAATGGGATTTTTTATGAGCGTAGATATTCAAACTTTAGTAGAAAAATACAATACACCACTTTACGTGTATGACTTCAATAACATTACAAACAGATATAATGAGTTAAAAAATGCATTTGGGGGCAAAAAATCTTTGGTTGCCTATGCTGTAAAATCAAACTCAAACTTGGCTGTTATTCGACATTTAGGAAACCTTGGTGCTGGTGCTGATTGTGTGAGTATTGGTGAAGTACGACGGGCATTAAAAGCTGGTGTAAAAAAATATAAAATTATTTTTTCAGGTGTCGGAAAACAAGATGAAGAAATTGGTGAAGCACTTCAAGAGGATATTTTGCTTATAAACCTAGAGAGTGAAGCCGAGATGAAGCGTGTGGAGATGATTGCTAAAGAGTTAGGAGTAGAGGCTAGAATTTCTATTCGTGTTAATCCTAATGTTGATCCAAAGACACATCCTTATATTTCGACAGGCTTACATGAAAATAAATTTGGTGTGAGTTTAGAGAGTGCTAAACGGATGTATATTTTGGCTAAAAAATCTGAACATTTAAATCCTGTAGGAATTCATTTTCATATTGGTTCTCAACTTACAGAACTAGCCCCTATTACAGAAGCATGTGGCATTGTAGCTGACCTTGTTCGTTCATTGGATGCCATTGGCATTGAGATTAAATTTTTTGATGTAGGTGGAGGAATTGGTGTTGTTTATGATGATGAAGTGACCATTAATCCAGCTGATTATGCTAAAGCAATTTTGAGTCAGTTAAAGGGTTTAGATTTAACAATTCTTTCTGAACCAGGGCGTTACATGATGGCAAATTCAGGCATTTTTTTAACTCGAGTTCTTTATGAAAAGGTCAATGGAGACAAACGTTTTGTTATTGTTGATGGAGCAATGAATGATTTACTTCGTCCAAGTCTTTACAATGCATATCATAAAATAGAAGCAATACAAAAAGAAGGTACAAAATCAAAAGCTGATGTGGTGGGACCTGTTTGTGAGAGTGGTGATTTTTTAGGTAAAGATGTTGAACTACCTCTTTTGAATCACAATGACGTGTTAGTAGTTCATTCAGCAGGTGCTTATGGTTTTACAATGTCAAGTAACTACAATACTCGTGGGCGTACTGCTGAAGTAGCTATCTTTGATGGTCAAGACTATTTGATTCGTGAACGTGAAACATTTGAAGACCAAATAAGGCTAGAAGAGTCTTGTGATACAAGTTGGCAAAATTAAAAAAGGATAGAGCATGACATTGGATGAACTACGCGTTGAGATTGATAATATAGATGACCAATTATTAGAACTCTATAATAAACGTATGGAGTATGTTCATCAAGTGGGTGAACTTAAAAATACCACAGGTGCTCCTATTTACCGACCAGAGCGAGAACAATCCATCTTAAATCGCTTGAAAGCCAAAAATAGTGGTAAGTTAACGGACAAAGCGATTGATGCATTGTTCTTAGAGATGTTTGCAGTAGCACGAAACTTAGAACGACCAGAAGCCATTGCTTACCTTGGACCTGAAGCCACATTTACCCATCAAGCAGCAGAGATGAAATTTGGTGCAATGAGTGCTTACTTAGCAATGGATTCTATCTCTTCAGTATTTAGAGAAGTCAATAGAGGAACAGCCAAATTTGGTGTTATTCCTATTGAAAACTCTTCCAATGGTATTGTGAGTGAGACGATTAATTGTTTAAAAGAGTATGATTTAAAAATTATTGCAGAAGTTTTTGTGGGCATACATCATACCTTAGCAACAAGATGTAATAATATTTCAGAGATTAAAAAAATTTATTCAAGAGATATAGCTTTTGATCAATGTTCTATTTTTTTAAAATCTTGTGGTTTAAATGAGGTAGAGTATGTTTTTTTAGACTCTACAGCTAAAGCAGCTAAAATTGCGATGGAAGAGGAGGGTGCTGCTGCTATTTGTGCTGATGTAGCTGCTAAGATGTATAACTTACCAATTTTATTTGAAAACATTGAGGATTGTGCTGACAATAAAACACGTTTTTTTATTATTAGTAATTTTGATAATTTACCTTCAGGTGATGATAAAACTTCTATGTTAGTTCGTCTTTCAAATACTCCTGGTGCTTTGGTTGAATTTTTAAATGATTTTGAGCGTTGTGAAGTGAATTTAACAAAAATAAAATCGCATATTGTAGAGGGTGAGTCTATTTTTTTTATTGAATTCAATGGACATAAGGATGATGCACATATTGTAGAGATTATGAAAAGAAATAGAGATGTAATTAAAATTTTAGGCTCGTACGTAAAGGAAAATGATGATATTTAACAAAGCACTAGAAGGTATTAAGATTTATGAAGCAGGAAAACCCATTGAACTCGTAGTAAGAGAGTTTGGAATTAAACCTGAATCGGTTGTAAAATTGGCTTCTAATGAGAATCCTAAAGGCTGTAGCCCCAAAGTAGCAGAGGTGATTTCTGCTAATGCCCATAAAGCATTTTTATATCCTGATGATTCTATGTTTGAACTCAAAGATGCTTTGGCATCCAAATTTTCAGTCAAAAGTGACAATATTATTATTGGTGCTGGGTCAGATCAAGTTTTAGAATTTGTTGCACGTGCTTTATTAATGCCAAATGATAAAGTACTGATGTCAAGAGTTACTTTTGCCATGTATGAAATTTATGCTAAACAGATGGGTGCAGAGATTATTAGAACAGCCTCTTATGAACATAAAGTAGATGAGTTCATAGAAGCATATCATGAACATAAACCAAAAATCGTTTACTTATGTACTCCAAATAATCCAACAGGAGATGCGACAAAAAGAGAAGATGTTTTAAAAATTATTGAAGCCATAGATAAAGAGACTTTGGTTGTTGTAGATGGAGCATACATGGAGTATGCAGTTGCTAAAGATGCTGAGTATGCTTTGAGTCCCAATGATTTAACTGCTTATTCTAATGTTATCTATTTGGGAACATTTTCTAAAGCTTATGGTTTAGGAGGAATGCGTGTAGGGTATGGTATTGCTAATACAGCGTTAATTTCACAACTTTATAAGATGCGACCACCTTTTAACATAACAACACTCTCTTTAGCTGCAGCTATTGAAGCCTGTAAAGATGAAAAATTTGTAGAAGAGTCGATTGCTTTACATACCCAAGAGATTGGTCGTTATGAAGCTTTTGCTAAAGAACAAGGTTTTTCTTGTATTGAGAGTTATACAAACTTTATTACTTATCTGTTTGAAGAGAGTATTAATTCAACACTATTAGCCGATAAACTTTTAAAAGAGGGGGTTATTATTAGGAATTTAGCCTCTTATGGGATGAATGCTGTACGTATTACCATTGGAACAGCAGAACAAAATGACAGACTTTTTGAGGTTATGAGAAAGGTATTAGATGAGTAAATTTGGCGATTTAAAAACTAAAAGTATTGAAGAGTTAGAGACTATTGCCAAAGAGGTAAGAGAAAAAATTCTAGCAACGGTGAGTAAAAATGGAGGGCATTTAAGTTCAACTTTAGGTTCTACAGACATTATTGTTGCGATGCATGCTGTCTTTGATGCAAAAGTGAATCCTTTTATTTTTGATGTATCGCATCAAGCATATGCGCATAAGTTGTTGACTAATAGATGGGATAGTTTTGATACATTACGCCAATTTGGTGGTATTTCAGGTTATACCAAACCTAAAGAGTCAGAGTGTGACTATTATATAGCAGGACACTCTTCAACCTCTATCTCTTTAGCAACAGGAGCAGCGAAGGCGATTGTTTTAAAAGGAGAAGAGGAACATCGTGTTCCTTTAGCTGTTATTGGTGATGGCTCAATGTCAGCTGGTATGGTTTATGAAGCGATGAATGAACTAGGAGATAGAAAATATCCAGCCATTATTATTTTAAATGATAATGAGATGAGTATTGCATCCCCTATTGGGGCATTGAGTCGTATTTTATCTCAAAAAATGGCATCTCCTTTTTATCAAAAGTTTAAAGCTAAAACAAAAGAGATGCTAGAGTCTTTGCCTGATGGTGCAACTTATTTGGCAAGACGCTTTGAAGAGTCATTTCATCTTATTACCCCTGGAATTTTGTTTGAAGAGCTTGGTTTAGAGTATATCGGTCCTATTGATGGGCATAATATCGAGTCTATTATTGAGACTTTAAAAATTGCTAAAGGCATGAATAGACCTGTGATTATCCATATGCAAACAACCAAGGGTAAAGGCTATGAGGTTGCTGAAGGTGCTGGGTCAGACAAAGAGCATTGGCATGGTGTTGGTGCTTTTGATGTAGAAACAGGAGCATCACAAAAGAAAAAATCAGCTAAAGCATCAACAGCTATTTTTGCAGAAACTTTGGTTATGTTGGCTGATGAAGATGAAAAAGTTGTAGGGGTTACAGCAGCTATGCCAAGTGGTACGGGAATGGCATCTGCCATGGCAAAGTATCCGAAGCGTTTTTGGGATGTTGCCATTGCCGAACAACATGCAGTCACTTCCATGGGACCTTTAGCCAAAGAGGGGTTTAAACCTTTTTGTACATTGTATTCAACATTTTTACAAAGAGGGTATGACCAACTTATTCATGACATCTGTCTTATGAATTTAGGAGTCGCTTTTGCCATTGATAGAGCTGGAATAGTGGGTGAAGATGGAGAGACACATCAAGGAGTGTTTGACATCTCTTATTTACGTGCTATTCCAAATATGACCATATTTGCTCCCTCATCAAATAGTAGTATGAAACAAGCAATGCTCTTTGCAAAAGATTTTTCAACACCTTGTGCATTTAGATATCCAAGAGGTGCATTTACCTCACAAGATGAAGATGCAACCCCTTTTGAGTTAGGAAAGTCACGTTTAATTCAGGAGGGAGAAGATATTCTTTTTGTCGGGTATGGTAATGGTGTTGGACGAGCAGAACAAGTTGCTGAACTTTTAGAAGCTAATATAAGTATTTTAGATTTAAGGTTTGTAAAACCTTTAGATAAAGAAGCTTTATTAGCATTAGCTTTGACACATAAAAAATGGTATATCTTTTCAGATTCTGTAAAAATGGGTGGTGTAGGTTCAGCTATTTTAGAACTTTTAGCAGAAGAGAAAATTTCAGATGTTGAATTGATAACTTTTGAATATGATGATAACTTTATTACGCATGGAAATACAAAACTTGTAGAAGAGTCTTTAGGCATTTTACCTGAACAGTTGGCTAAAAAAATTAAGGTAACATTAGAATGATAAAAGAGTATATTTTCACTTCTGAATCAGTAACGGAGGGGCACCCCGATAAGATGGCAGACCAAGTTTCTGATGCAATTTTAGATTATATTATTGCACGAGACCCCAACGCAAGAGTAGCGTGTGAAACATTACTTTCAAATGGTTTTTGTGTTATTGCAGGTGAATTGAAAACTGAAATTTATGCTCCAATGCAAGAGATAGCAAGAGAAGTAATCCGTGAAATTGGTTATACTAATGCTTCTTTTGGATTTGATTACCGTTCAGCTGGTGTGTTGAATGGTATTGGGGAGCAGAGTCCGGACATTAGTCAAGGGGTAGATCAAGACTCAGGTGAAATTGGAGCTGGAGACCAAGGATTAATGTTTGGTTATGCTTGTAAAGAGACGGAGGAACTGATGCCTCTACCCATCTCTTTGGCACATAAAATTACAGCAAAATTATCAGAAGTTAGAAAGAATGGTACAATTCCTTTTTTAAGACCTGACGGTAAAGCTCAAGTAAGTGTTAAATATATTGATGGTAAACCCGTAGAGATTGATACAATAGTAGTCTCAACACAACATGATGAAGAGGTGAGTCAAGAAATTTTAAAAAAAGCTGTTATGACAGAAGTGATTGAAGCTGTTATTCCTCAAAAACTTTTATCAGCTGATACTATTTATCATATTAATCCAACAGGACGTTTTGTAATTGGTGGACCTCAAGGGGATGCTGGATTAACAGGTCGTAAAATTATTGTAGACACTTATGGAGGTGCTTGTCCCCATGGTGGAGGGGCTTTTTCTGGTAAAGATCCTACAAAAGTTGATCGTTCAGCAGCATATGCAGCACGACATGTAGCCAAAAATTTAGTAGCAGCTGGGGTCGCTGAAAAATTGACCATTCAAATTGCTTATGCTATTGGCGTGGTACAACCTATTTCTATTATGGTAGATACGCATGGTACATCAAATATTAGTGAAAGTAAAATAGAAAGATGTGTTGAAAAACTTTTTAATCTCTCTCCAGCAGGGATTATAGAGGCATTAGATTTACTTCAACCTATTTATAAAAAGACAGCTACTTATGGTCATTTTGGTAGAGAAAATATGGGTTTTTCTTGGGAAGAGCTTAATAGGGTTGCTGATATTAAATCTTATCTAAAACTAGCATAGTTTTAAAAAATAATTTTGAATATGATTATCAATTTTTAAAACTATAATAATAGGAGAATTTGCTACGATTTGTATCAATTTAAAACTTGAATATGTATCAATTAAAGATTTTTTTAATCTACTTTGGTTATAGTTTGGTAACTTAAAATTAAGGAATTAAAATGGCAGTAAAAATTTTAGATACTTGTATCAACTGTGCAGCATGTATTGACGAATGTCCAACAGAAGCAATTGTAGATGAGGATGATAACCCACTAGATGAGGATATCTATTACGTATACGAAGACAAATGTGTTGAGTGTGTAGGTCACTTTGATGTTCCAGCTTGTGCTGAAGCATGTCCAACAGATGAATGTATCGTTTGGGATGAGCCAAAAGATGGTTTAACACTTCATCCAGAAAGAGGTGAGCCAGGTACAGATGTAGTTGAGGACTAAGTCTTAACCTTTGTAAATCATAGTTTTGTTACTATGATTTACAGCTAATTTTCTTTTACTTTAAAATCTCCTTTTGAATAAATCTTTTTCTTAAATAATTTCAGATATAATTCCAGCTCAAAATACTTTAGTAGTGATTACTTTTTAATTAAATCACTAAGCTTAATGGAGCAAATCGTGGAACAAACATTATCAATCATTAAACCAGATGCAGTAGCTAAAAATGTAGTAGGACAAATTCTTGCTCGTTTCGAAGCAGCAAACCTTAGAATTGCAGCAACTAAAAAAATTCAATTATCTAAATCAGATGCTGAAGAGTTTTATGCTATTCATGCAGAGCGACCTTTTTTTAAAGATCTTGTTGAGTTTATGATTTCTGGACCAGTTGTTGTAACTGTACTTGAAGGTGAAAATGCAATGCAGACAAATAGAGATTTAATGGGTGCTACAAACCCTGCTGAAGCAGAAGCTGGAACTATTAGAGCTGACTTTGCAGAAAGTATTGATGCTAATGCTGTTCATGGTTCTGACTCTGTTGAGAATGCAGTAAATGAAATTAATTTTTTCTTTGCACAAAGAGAGCTTGTATAAGGCTTTAAGACTATGAAAATAGTTTTTGATAAAGTGGGTCAGACGAAAAAACCTTTTGAATTAACAGTTGATGGTGTGAAATTAGAAGGTACTCTGGCAAAAAGTGGTTATCATCGATTAAGACTCGAAGGCAATCTTGATGGTCAGGTTAAACTGCTATGTGATAGATGTGGTGATGAGTATCATTATGATATGAAATCACCTCTTCATTTAACCTTGTTAGATGAAGTTGTTGAGACTGAAGATGATTTAGATATAATCGAATTTATTGATGGTGTTATTGACCTTGAATTTATTGTTCAAAGTGAAATAGCATCTGTTCAAAACTCATTCCATTATTGTAAACAGTGTGATGAAGATGAGCATGAATTCGAACAAGAATTTTAATAAAAATAAAAGGAATTAATTATGGCAGTACCTAAAAGACGTGTCTCTAAGACCAGATCAGCGAAAAGAAGAACGCATTATAAATTAACATTACCAAGACCTGTAAAAGATGCAGATGGTACATGGAGAATGCCTCACCACATGAATATGACAACTGGTGAGTATAACACAACAAAAGCATAAGTAAGTAGTTCTGAATGATTAGAATTGCCATTGATGCAATGGGTGGGGACTTTGGTCCCGAACCTATTATAGAGGGTGTAGTACAAGCACTACATAAAAAAAAATTTTTACCTATACTTGTAGGTGATAGAGAACAAATTATTTCATTTCTTCCTAAATATTATCATTCTAAAGTAGAAATTGTAGAATCTTCTGATGTTATCTCTATGTCAGATCAGGCAACTTCTGCATTAAAAAGAAAAGAGTCCTCAATTTTTAAAGCAGTAGAGTTGGTAAGAGATGGCTTGGCTGATGGGGTAGTCTCAGCTGGACACTCTGGTGCTACCATGACTTTGGCAACACTTAGAATTGGGCGTTTACCTGGCATTGGTAAACCAGCATTAGCAACGATTATGCCAACCATTGCTTCAAAAACCTTACTTTTAGATGTGGGTGCAGTCACGGATTGTACACCTCAAAATCTTTATGAGTTTGCTATTATGGGTGAAGTTTACGCACAAAAAGTTTTGGGTTTAGAAACACCAAGGGTTGGACTTCTTTCGAATGGTGAAGAGGATTCTAAAGGTAATGCTTTAACCAAGGAAGCTTTTAAGTTAATGAAAAATGTTCCAGGTTTTCAAGGTAATGTTGAGGGGTCAGATATTTTTAATGCTTCAATGGATGTTGTTGTTTGCGATGGGTATACAGGAAATATTGTACTTAAAGCCAGTGAAGGTGTTGTCTCAACCGTATTTACTTTAATGAAAACGCACATTAAAAAGTCTATTCCTGCAAAAATTGGGGCTTTTATGATGAAGAAAAAAGTGTTTAAAAAGCTTAAAGAGAAAGTAGATTATGCAGAATATGGTGGTGCACCTTTACTTGGAGTAAAAGGTTGTGCTATTATATCACACGGAAAAAGTAATGCTAAGGCGATTAAAAATGCAATTTTTCAAGCCATAGCATACAGTGATTCAGGTGTTAATAAAAGCATTGAAGAGTTACTAGTGAAAAACAACGCATAGGGGAAATAATGTACGCCAAATTTCATTCTATTGGGGCTTATGTCCCCTCTAAAGTATTAAGTAATAGCGATTTGGAAACAATGGTTGATACCAGTGATGAATGGATTTTAAAACGTACAGGAATCTCAGAACGTAGAATAGCTGCAGAGGATGAGTATACAAGTGATATGGCTACTAAAGCTGCTAAGGTAGCGATTGAGAGAGCTGGATTGAAATATTCAGATATTGATTTAGTTGTTTGTGCTACAGTTACTCCCGATTATTTTAATATGCCAGCTACTTCTTGTATTATTTCAGATAAATTGGGTATTAAAAATGTTCAAGCTTTTGATATTTCAGCAGCATGTTCAGGATTTGTTTATGCATTATCTGTAGCAAAAGCTTTTATTGAATCTGGTATGAAAAAACATGTGCTTATTATCGGGGCTGAAAAATTCTCTTCCATTGTTGATTATACAGATAGAACAACTTGTATTTTATTTGGTGATGGTGCAGGTGCTGCTGTTATCTCAGCTACGGAAAATAAAGCTGAGGCATTAATTGATATTCATGCTTCAGCTGATGGTTCATATGCTGATTTTTTAAAAACACCAGCACCTGGCTGTATTCATCCTGTTTCTCAAAAAGTAATTGATGAGGGCTTAAATTTTGTACAGATGAAAGGGAATGAAACATTTAAATTAGCTGTAAAAACGTTGACTAAAGATGTAAAAGATATTTTAGCTAAAAATAAAATTGTTTCAGATGATATTCCTCATTTTGTACCCCATCAAGCAAACTATAGAATCATTAAAGCTGTAGGAGATGCCCTGAAAATGAAAAAAGAGCAAGTTGTCTTAACTGTAGGAAAATATGGAAATACTTCAGCAGCTTCTATACCTATGGCAATTAATGATATTTGGGAGTCTGGTCGTCTTAAAAAAGGTGAATTGATGTTACTGGATACTTTTGGTGGAGGGCTTACTTGGGCCTCTGCTTTGTTGCCTTTTGCTGGGGAATCTAAATAAGTTACTTCATCGAACATTATCATGTCCGATGAAATCAAACTTACAGCTTATGTAAGGCTTTTAATGCTTCTATCTTTTTACAACTTTTTTTAAATAAATTATAATGTTCAATTCCTTCGATACATAAATGTTTGTGACGTTCAAAAGAGTTGAGTACTGATGTCGCTTTTCGTAGAGCATCAGTACGATTACGTTTGAGGTGTTCAAAACAAATAGCCCCATTAATAAGCCCCTTAGCTAAATTTTTTAAAGGATGGTTTTTTTTACGTAGTGGATGCCATGCTTCTTCTAATACTTCATGGGCATTAAAATATTCTTTTTTATCAAGTAGTGCTAGGTATTCGTGTAAAGCACCTTCTAAATCGTGATTTTCTGTTAGCAAATTTTTCCTTTGTTTTTTACTTCAATTATATATTATCATTTTTTTTTATGAATAAAATTAGTATTATTAATTAACATCAGCTGTTAAATGAAAAGTGAGTTAAAAAGTTCTATTTTTAAAGATAAATCTAAGAAAACTCTTTTTTTTAAAGACAAAATTTTGTAAAAAATGATATTATACTCCGATTAATTCAAATTATTATTTTACTTTATTGAGTGTTAATAATTAATATTAAAAACAAATAGGAGGAAACATGAAGTTAGGTTTTTTAGTCGATCTTAACCTTTGCATGGGTTGCAAAGGCTGTGAGATTGCCTGTAAAGTTGAAAATGAAGTACCACTTAGTTCGTGGCGTTTACGTGTAAAATATATAGATATAGGGTCTTTTCCTGATACCTCACGTTCATTTACACCTTTAAGATGTAATCACTGTGAAAATGCTCCATGTGAGAGAATTTGTCCAGTATCTGCCTTACATTATCTAGATAATGGTATTGTAAATATTGATTCAGAGAGATGTATTGGTTGTGCTGGTTGTATGATGGCTTGTCCTTATGGGGCGATTTATATGGATCCAGAGTCTAATACAGCTGATAAATGTACTTATTGTGCTCATAGAATTGAAGGTGGATTAATGCCAGCTTGTGTTGTTGCTTGTCCTGTTGAAGCTAATATCTTTGGAGATGTTGAAGATGAAACTTCACAAATTTCAAGATATATTATGGAACATCAAGGTGATGTTCAAGTTCGTAAACCTGAAAAGTATACTGACCCTAAACACTATTATGTAGGTGGAGGAAACAATACACTTAATCCTCAAGCACATGAGAGAATTGAAGGGTACGGACTCTTTAATAACATTACGAAACTTGACCAAATTGGTTCACCAAACCACTCGATTTTAGACAGATTTTTAGATCCAATTTTTGGTAATCACAATGATCACTTAACAAATGAGTCTTTTATTGATATGCCAAATGGAAATGGTGAACATGCAGAAGGTTCACATGATAAAGGAGGTCACTAATGGATCACGTTAGTACAATAGAAGCGACAAAAGCTATTGTTAGTATGGATGTTGCACACTCTGGAATTATTTGGGGGTGGATGATTACGCTTAATATGTGGGCAAAAAGTATTGGTACAGGGGTTATTCTTGTAGGTGCTTTTTTACTTTACAGACACAAACATGAAGATATGCCAAGTTTAAGATGGTTAATGCCTCTTATCTCATTTATTGCTTTAAATGTTTTCTTGTTTTTTACCTTAATTGATTTACATCAACCATTAAGAATGATTCATATCTTTACACATCCTCATTGGACTTCGTCTATTACAGTTGGAGCATGGATGGCATCTCTTTTCTTAGTGCTTGTTTCTATTATGATGTTCACTTCACTCTTTACACATTTCTCTGAATTTAGAAAAGATTGTGCTGTGGCTAAGGCTGTAAGAGCGAATGCTGGTCTTTATGAAAAAGTATTTCCATTTACCGTATTTCTTGCTTTTCCAGTTACGATGTATACAGCAATTATTATGTCTCAATCAGCAGCAAGAGAGCTTTGGGTTCCCGGAGCTGAATTAATTCAAATGTTACTAGCAGCCTTTATGGTTGGTTCTGCATCATTTATTTTAATTGCTGAAAAATGGTCAGAGTCTGTTAAGAAAGATTTGGCAACAATTTTAGCTTTATCTGTTCTTTTCTCATTCATCATGTATATGGGAGAGTATTTTTTCTCTTATAAAGCAGCAGAAGTAGAAGCGACTTTAGCTTATGTTCATTCTGGTGGAGAGTATTTTACTCAGTTCTGGGCAGCAATGGTATTAGGTTATATTATTCCATTCTTTATTGCTATTAAAATGAGTGATAACAGAACAATGATGAAATTTGCAGCAGTAACGGCGTTTATTGGTCTTTACCTTGCAAAAAGTACGTGGCTAGAAATTCCACAGATGATACCGTTAAGTTAAGGAGAATATAGATGGTTAAGAAAATGAATAATAACGAATCTTCTTTCTTTGAAAGCAGACGTACGTTCCTTAAAGGAACAAGCTATGCAGTAGCTGGTGCAGTTGTTGCTAAAGGTGTATTTACAGGATTAGAAGCCTCTTCTGAAGCTGGAGATGTAACAGAAGATTTAGGTTATGATGTAGCACCATTGGTAAATGGAACACCACAACATTATCCACCTCATGCAAAATGGGATTCGTGGACAGAACTTTCTGGTAATGACTGGAAACGTGGTGGAGTTGGTAGAAAAGGTGTTAAATCTGAAGAGAATGAAAATGGAATTGAAGCACATGAATACATGTTAGTTCCAACATCTTGTTCAAATTGTGAGGCCTCTTGTGGGTTAACAGCATGGGTAAATGTAGGAGACTTTAAAAAGTCTAATGATCCAAAAGATTTAAGAGTTATTAAGTACATGGGTAATCCACTTCATGCTGGTTCACGTGGACGTAACTGTGCTAAAGGGTATGCAGCTCAATCACAAATGTACGATCCAGATAGAATCCCTTTTCCTTTAAAAAGAGCTCCTGGTTCTAAAAGAGGTGAAGGTAAGTGGATAAGAACTTCATGGGATCAAGCCATGAAAGAAATTGGTACAAAAATGCACGACACCCTTAAAACGGGTGATGAGATGTCAAGAAAACTTTTCATGCTTCAAGTGGGTCGTCCTAATGAGAATGGATTTGGTCATCGTGTACCTCACTCTATGGGCTGTGATGGTTATAATTCTCATACAAATATTTGTTCAGCAGGTGCTAGACAGGGTACTATTCAGTGGTTTAATGATGATAGAAACTCACCAGATTGGTCAAATGCTGACTTAATCTTTTTACAGTCTTCTCATGCAGCTGATGCAGGACACTATTTCCAACAAGCTGCAGGACGTATTGCAGATGCGAGAAAAAGAGGAGCTAAACTGGTTGTTATGGATCCTCGTATGTCTAACTCTGCTGGTATGGCTGATCTTTGGGTTCCATGTTGGCCAGGAACAGAGACTGCTCTGTACCTTTACCTTGCAAATAGAATTCTTAATGAAAAAGATATCAATGGTAAAGATTTAGTTAATCATGCATGGGTTAAAAACTGGATGAACTGGGACAGACTTATGGCTAACCCTAAACAGTTAGATATCTTGCTTGAAAAAGGTTATATTGACGCGTTACCAAAAGGTGATACTTACGAAGACTTTATAGAGATGATTTCTGGTATGTATTCTAAATATACCTTAGATTTTGTTACTAAAGAGTGTCGTATTGAAGCTAGAATTGTTGAAAAACTATTCGATATGTTCATTGATGCAGGATCAAGAGTCGCAACTTACATTTGGAGAGCAGGCCCTATTGGTAATCGTGGTGGATGGATGATTGCACGTTCTGCATTCTTACCATTTGCATTGCGTGGTGCGATGGCTGGAGACAAAGGTGGGGTTGGAATGCACCACTGGCATGTAATCTCTGTCAATGGTAAAGGACATAAAGCAACCGTTTCTGGTGAAAAACCTAAAAAGGTTGATGTGTGGAATGAGTTGGCATGGCCACCAGAGTATCCTCTTAGTTCATATGAAATGAGTATGATTTTACCTCACCTTCTTATGGATGATGAGTGGAGAGCTAAATGGAAGGCTAAAGGGCTTAATGTTCCTGATAGAATTGGTGTGTATGTTCCAAGAATGTATAATCCTGTTTGGATTAACCCAGATGGATTTAGATGGATTGAAGCACTTAAGCGTGAAGATAAATTTGAGCTAAGTTTTAACCTCTCTCCTACATGGTCTGAGACAAACTGGTATTGTGATTATATTTTACCAACAGGTTTAGCTGGAGAGCGTCATGATCAGCATTCTGAAGCTACACAACCAAGCCGTTGGTTAAGTTTTAGACAACCAGCACTTAGAGTAGCACTTGAAAAACTTGGATGGAAAGCTAAAAACCCAGCAAGAGCAACACTTGAAGCACACATGGCTGCTGGTCTTGGTGAAATTTGGGAAGAAGTTGAATTTTGGGCAAATATCATGGTACATCATGTAGATCCTGATGGATCTTTAGGTGTACGTGATCACTGGGCTTCAAAAGAAGATCCTAAACGTGCTGTAACCATTCCAGAGTGGTATCAAGCTGCCTTTGACAACTTGCCAAACCTTAAATCTATTGCTAAAAAGCATTATCCTAAGGCTAAGTATCCTAACTATGAGATGATGAGAGACATGGGAACATGGCTTGAAGAAGACAATATTTATAGACCTCAAGAGAGAGCTGTTAAAAAAGTTGGTGATGTTTATCATGTTCATGGACATGAGTATAAAGCTGAAGAAGTAAGCAAAGATGAGTATGGTGCTTTAATAGTTGAAGGTCATCATGGTGAAAAACATGCGATTGGTGTTGAAGTAGATGGTGAGATTGTACAAGGTTTCCACTCGTTAAGTAGAAAAGCTGAGTTTTTCTCTGAGTGGCTTTCTGAATGGAAATGGCCTGAGTATGCTGTGCCAATTTACCCAGTTAACAAAGAGGGTAAAATGGGACGTGATGAGATGATTCACTTAGTAACACATGTTCACCATGATCATATGGATATTGAGAAAAATGAGTTTGCATTAAATACGGTATTTAGATTGTCATACAATATTCATACACGTTCAGTAAACTCAAAACATCTTATGGAGATTTCTCAAAACCATAACCCAGTTTGGATTAATCCAGATGATGCAAAACGAATGAACCTTAAGCAAGGTGAAGCTGTAAGAGTTACAATTACCGACACCGTTTCAGGACTTGAGTCTGGTTACTTTGTAGCGATGGTTGTTCCTACAGAGGGTACAATGCCAGGTGTTTTAGCGAACTCTCACCATGCTGGTAGATGGAAGCTTAAAAATGCTGTAGATATTCCAGGATTTGACCACGCACTAGGTGTAATGGGTGTGGGTGCTCCACTTTATGACCTTACAATGGATGGTAAAGTTGGAACACTTAAACCAGTATCTGGTCTTAAAGATGACATGTACAAAAGAAAAGATACATGGCAGTTTAAAGAGTACAACAAAGATCTTGACAATATTTGGTGGGATGGACTTAGTGGTTCATGGCAAAATGCTGTAGCCCCTTCTCATCCAGACCCAATTGCAGGAAACCATGCATGGCACCAAAAAGTGACACTTGAAAAAGCACACAAAGGTGACCAAGTTGGTGACATTTATGTTAACTATGAAAACAACATGAAAGTTTACCAAGCATGGAGAGACAAATTAACACGTCCTCTAAACTCTTCTGACACATTAAGAAGACCAAAACACATTAAGAGACCAGCTGTGCCTCTTTCTCACAAAGCTTACTCAGTTAAAATTACTGATTAATCTTCTTCACTCCCAAATTTTTTGGGAGTGAAACTGTTCTCTTTTAATCTATTTTCAAAATTAATATTTAAATTTAACTATATTTATTTTGAAAGTGGTATTATCCCATATAATGACGTTAAGAGGTAAAAATGACTGTAACACTAGAAGAGATAGAGAATCGTATTTCACTTTATGCATTGGTTTCACGATTGATGATAACTGAAGTAGATGAAGCATTTTTGAACTCTATTGAGAATAATCATGAGATACTAGACTTGTTTCCTAATTATAAAACTTGGGGAAAGAGAAAAGAGTTTTCTAATAATATTTTAAAAGAGCGTTATTTAGACGTTGACTTTACAAATCTTTCATTGCTTCATCTTATTCCTTATGAGAGTTTTTATACGCGTGATGACCAGATGATTGAGTCTGGTGGGGAAAACCCTATTTTAGAAATTTATGATATTTTAGATTTTAAAGTAGAACTGCAAGAGGCACGTGTTGTTAGTCCTGACCACATTGGGGTAGAGTTAGAGTTTATGTATGTACTTTGTGATGCGATGAAAAAAGCATTTTTAGCCAATGATGAAGAAGCCATTAGAGAATTTTTATTGATTCAAAAAGGTTTTTTGAAAGACCATTTACTTAATTGGGCACCAATGTATTTGATTAACATGAAAAAAGAGTCACGAACACCCCTTTACCATGATGGTGCTGAATTGACTTTAGAATTTATGTTGAGTGATTATGAATATATTAACGAGCAACTAGAAGCGAAGTAGGGTTTATGAATTTACTATTTGACGTTGCTTCGTGTGTTCGTGCTACTTCTAAGTTTTCAGAATGTACCAAATGTGTGGATATCTGTCCTGTTAATACCATTGAGATTATTGATAATATTCCTGCATTTACCCCTTCAGCTTGTATTACTTGTGGAGGCTGTGTAGGGTCTTGTCCTACAGAGGCTTTTTCACTTTCAGGTTTTTCGAGTATTGAGTTTTTCTTTAAGTTTTTAGAAGAAGAGAGCAATGAACTGGTTTGTCAAAAAGATCTTTATTGTTGTCTTTCTGTGCTAAGTGTTGAGCATTTAATCTCTATGGCAATTGCTTCTGCTGAACCTGTCATTATGGATGTCGATGCTTGTGCTTGTGGTGGTGATTCAGACAAACTTCAAGAGCAACTTAAAGCCAACATTGAAGAGGCAAACTTCATCTTGTCTTCATTTTCTGACAAAGAGATTTTAACTTCGAGTTCACAAAAACTTGTTCTCCAAAATGAAGAAGAGCTTGGAAAGAGTAGACGGGCGTTGTTTAGTCTTAAAGGGGCGATTAAAAGTAAACAAGCTTTTGATGAAGCGATGGATGCAGATGAACTTAAAGAGTTTGGGATTGATTTAACGGATATTGCTAAAATGAAAAACAAAGTCATTCCAGATAAAAGAAAGTTACTTTTTTCAGTGCTGAAACGGGTGGAGAAGCAAGAGAGCTATGAGATTATCCCAACTGAAGAGATAAGTTTTACTTCTCAAAAATTTGTGGATGACTTTTGTACAAACTGTCAAGTTTGTTACCGTATTTGTCCTACAGGGGCTTTAAGTTCAGACATGAAGTTTTCAATCATTAACTTTGACTCGATGCTTTGCTTGAAATGTCATCTTTGTCATGATGTTTGTGAACCCAATGCCATTCAACTTCAACCTGGTTATGAGATAAAAGAGTTTTTTGAACCAACTCAAAGAACTTTGGCTACTTTTGACATACAACGTTGTAATGAATGTGGGAATTATTTTACTTATACAGGTGGAGAGAAAGAGTGCTTCCGTTGTAAGCTTGAAGAGGAAGAGGCTAGAGAGCTTCATGCTTTAGCTCGTCAAAGGAATAATAAGTCATGAAACCTGAAGAGATAAAACCTGACACAGAGCTTTGTACCATTTTAGGATATAACGCACAAACTGGAAACTGTAGACGTTATTTTAATAAGTGTATGAAAGAGAATGGTATTAATGCTACAGCGATTGCATTGAACATAAAAGAAGAACATTTTGAGTACATCATGAACAATCTAGCAGAGTCTAAAGTTCAAAAGATGATTATGGAGCATGAGTTTTGTGAAAATGTAGTCCATTTTTGTGATGACTTTAATGACTGTGCTAAAGCAAAAAAGTTTGTGGATTTTGTTGAAGTAGTAGATAGAAAGATTATTGGGTATTGTCTTGATGATGAGATTGATGAGTATATTGATAACCCTGATTTTGTGGACGAAAGAATACGACTTGCTATGAAAATGATGTTACTTAGTAACCGTTGGTATAAAGCTAAGATTGATATGGATTTAATTCCAACGATGATATAGAGGAGATAAAATGAAAGATTTTGAAGATTTACAAAGTTTAAGAGCAGAGTTTGATGCCATGACAAACAATGCAGAGGAGTATTGTGCTGATGGCTCTTGTCCTACTGATGAAGAGGGTATTGATTTAAGAGATTACCCTTCTTATACAGAAGCACTTTACTCACGTTTGGTTGCCCCACATGTTTCAGGGATTTACCTTTCACGTTGGGACATTAAAGAGATTGCTGCTGTGGCTGGGGATTCTATGTCCATTCACCCAAGAAGACGTATGTTTGAACTCCTGATGAAGTTTGCTGTGAGTCAAGAGCGAATGCAGTTAGTATTGGATGCCTTAGAAGAACATATGCAAGAAAAAATTGATATCTATAGAGAAATAGCACAAAGTTTTCCTCATTCAGCAGAAATTTTTCAAGAAAAAATTGACAAAGCAGAGAGTACGATTAAACTCTTCCCTCAGATTATGAAAGAATACTTTTAATAGATGCAAATAAACGATATATTATTTAAAATAACAAAAGCTCTCTCTTTGGAGCATGATGAGATTATTAAAGCTTATGGCTTGGCTGATTATACAATATCAAAAGAGAGACTCATAAATATTTTAAAACGACGTCAAGATAAAGGTTTTGAAGAAGCTACTTTTGAAGAGCTTGGTGTCTTTTTGGATGGTTTAGTTTTATTGAAAAGAGGTCCTAGTGATAAAGTTGCAACAGATGAAGATGCTGTTCCTTTAACTAATAATTTAATTTTAAAAAAAATTCGTGTAGCTATGGAGCTAAAAGAGCCTGAGTTAGTCATACTGTTCGCATTGGCTGAAGTGACACTTACCAAAAGGCAAATAGGCTCACTTTTTAGAAAAGAGGGTTCTAAAAATTTTAGAGTTTGCTCAGATGAGCTATTAATGGCTTTCTTGGATGGACTTGATGAATTTTACTATAATGGAGAAGAGATATAGTAAACATTTTTAAACGTAAAATATTAATCTTTCATTAATATTTTTTTGACTACAATTAAACAATGAAATCTATCTATAAAATTTATTTTGTTATTAGTTTTAGCATTTTATTGCTGCTTTTAAGTTCGATTTACTTTTTTACTCAAGAGAGTGAAAAAGATAAGTTACAAGAGTTACGACGTTTTACTGTTGCTAAGTTTGAGAAAGAACTGAACCGACAAAAAGATGAGTTGCTGATACGTGCTTTAGCCCTTTCAAAAAATAACGCTCTAAAAGAGTCTCTTGTTGAGAATAATCAAACACAAGCTAAGGAGCTCCTTTCTAATATTTCTAGTACATTTGTAACCAATACGGTGATTGAAAGACTTCGTTTACAGCTTATAACAAAAGAGTTACATATATTTGCACAAAATTGGAAAAATGATGAAGGAGAAGAGCTTAAGAATTTTAGACCAGATCTTGTTGAATTGCAAAAAAATAATAGAGTCAAAGTTGGAATTGAGACTGGACGACGTTTAACTTTTAAAGCGACAATTCCTTTACAAGTTGATGGTGAATATATTGGTTATTTAGAAGTAATACAATTTGTTGATGAATTTGTAGAGAAATTAAGAACACAAGGTATTGAGCTTTTTACCTTGATGGATAAAGAGTATATTATTGATGATTCATTAATGAAAGGCTTTCCTTTGTTGAAAGATTATGTTATTGCCAATGAAAATTATGATCGTAGATTAAAACAAAAGGCTGAAGCCTTTTCCTGGAAAGAGTTAGAACGCTTAGGACAATATGAAGATAATGGACGACTCTTTATCTTGAAAGATATGTTGAATAATGAAAAAACTGTTATTGGAAAATATTTAATCATATTACGAAAAAATATGTTTATTGCCTATAAAGATTCTTATCAAGATACATCAATAATTACACGATTTTCAGATCAAGATATTGATAATTATATTAAAGATGTAGATAATTTACCTAGAGCATACCGTAGTTTTAAAGATAGAGAGTTAGTGGAGATTTTACCAAAACTTTATAAAAAAGATGAAGATAGAGAAGTGCTTAGAACATCTGCAAAGGGTATCCTACAAGGGTACAGTAAAGATGAATTGATAGATATTATTTTAGAAAATAATCATAAAGAAAAAAAGATAGGAGTTGTTCAATGAAAATACTTATTTTAGAAGATGAAAAAGCATTAGGTGATTCAATGGAAGAGTATTTGGTTGACTCTGGTTATGAGGTAACAAGTTTTACTAATTCGGAACAAGCACTTGATTCTATTTATGAGACAAGTTATGATTTACTTTTATTGGATGTAAATGTTCATGGAAAGCTTAATGGTTTTGAGCTCTTGGAAGTGTTAAGAGAAGCAGAGGTGACTGTACCAGCTATTTTTATTACTTCTTTAAATAATATTGAAGATTTAACCCATGGGTACTCTTCAGGATGTTGTGACTATATTCGTAAGCCTTTTGATTTAGCAGAGTTAAAATTAAGGGTTGAACAGGTTATTAAAATCTATTGTTTCTCTTCTTCTGAAAATATTATAGAGTTAGGGCTTGATTATATTTATGATACTAAAAAAATGCAACTCTCTGTTAATTCAGAAGTTATTACTTTAAGTAAAACAGAAACTAAGTTATTGGAACTCCTTATTAAAAATAGAGGTTCGATTGTGACCTATGAAATGTTTTGGGAAAAGGTATGGGGAGAATGGATTGACCCGACAAATATTCGTATGCAAGTAGGAAGCTTACGTAAAAAACTTGGGGATAATTTTATAAAAAATGCACGAGGGGTAGGGTACAGCATTGACCTTTGATTCGGAAAGTTTTGCACGAACCTATGCTATAAAATATACATTTATTTTAGCAATAATATTAGTTGTACCATTAATAGTGTACTTGACCATGCTTTTAGAAATTGACAAAGCTAAAGTGAAATCTTCACTTAATGTACAAGTAAAACGTGTTATTTTGGCAATGGATAAATATGATAATAAAGATAAAGTTTATATTTTTCCTAGGTATAAAGAGTTTGATACAGCACTTTATGGTGAAAATCATAAAGTTATATTTTCAACATTAAAGTTTGAACCTTCAGTTTTTTCGATTGGTTTTCATATAGAGGGGAATAATTATTATATGATTTATCCTTTGCCAGACAAGTATTATTTTGACTCTAAATATTTATTGGTTTCAACAGTACATCGTGCTAATGATATCTATGCTTTGGCACTGTTAATTTTATTAGCCATTTCACTTATATTATTTATTTTGTCGTTTCGTTTATTTAAAAATTTCTCTCGTCCATTTGAAGAGATTAATCATAAGTTAGATAATTTTATTAAAGATTCAATGCATGAGATTAATACACCTCTTAGTATTATTAATATTAATGCTGATCTTTTTGCTAATAAATATGGTGACAATAAATATTTACAACGTATGAAATCAGCCTCTAAGACATTAGCAACTATTTATGATGATATGGACTATCTTATTAAACAAGGAAAAGTGAACCATACAATTAAAAAAATAGATTTATCTGACTTTATTCAAAATAGAATAGATTATTTTAAAGGTATTGCAAATTTAAAGCATATAAAAATTCAAACAGAGATTAGTTCTGGTTTATATTATCATTTCTCTAAGACAAAATTACAGAGAATTGTGGATAACACCATTTCTAATGCCATTAAATATTCCTATGATGACAATATCATAAAGGTAAAGCTTTACGAAGAAAAAGAACATATAATTTTTTCTGTTCAAGATTATGGGATAGGTATTGATGATCTAAAAAAAATATTTTCGAGGTACTACAGAGAAAATCAAACCAAAGGTGGATTTGGTATTGGACTAAATATTGTGAAAGAAATCATTGATGAAGAAGGTATTTTACTTCATGTAGACTCAAAAGTTAATGAAGGTAGTCTTTTTCAGTATACTTTTCCAAAATCAAAATAATTGATTTATTTGACTTAAATAATTAAAAATTATCTATTAAAATACTAATAAATAATTTTTTATAATAAAAAACCTCATAATTTTCAACATTTTTACACTTTTTTTACACTTTTTTTACACTTCTACGTTATCATACAACTCGAAAAAAGACGTAAGGAGTTTAGATGAACAAAAGTATTAGACCATTTGCTTTAATTTCTTTTGCATTATTAACTGTTTCTGCAGTTTATGCAACTGATCTTACAAAAGCATATGAGATGCCTGATGCTAGTAAAATAGTTAAAGATGATTTAATCCCTGGACCTACAAAATTTACAATGCCAAAAGATTGCAAACTTGATAGCTTGGAACGTATTGCTAGAGGTGAATATATGTTTCACAATCTTAATAGTAAAAATGATAAAAAAGCTGATTTACCAAAAGGAATGAAAGCTCCTAAGGATGGTGAAGTAAAAGCATATGGTAATTGTGTTGCATGTCATAATATTGAAAATGCTATTGGTGGTGGAACAGTTGGACCTCCTCTTACAGACTATAAAGCAAATTTTATAGATACGAAAGTACGAGATGCTCAATTTGTTTATCAAAAGATTGCAGATCCAAGAATTGATAGTGAAACAACGGCAATGACAATTAACTTGACTTCTAAAATGCTAACTGAAAGTGAAGTTTGTGATTTAACAGCTTATGTAATACAAGCTAAAAAAGAAAAGTCAACTAAAAAATAAATAAAAAATTGAAGGAATAAAAATGGAAAGAAGAAATTTTATTAAAAATATTATGGCAGTATCAGCTGCAGTAGTAACTGTGCCGACAATGGTACTTGCAAAAGAAGAGAGTAAAAAAGAAGAAGCAAAGGTTACAGTTAAAGGTCCAAATGATATGCCATACGATGTTGCTGTTAAAGCAATCATTGGAGATAGTGAACTTAAAGAGTCTGATAAAGTTAAACTAACTGTGCCTGAAATTGCTGAAAATGGTGCTGTTGTACCAGTAAAAGTAGCTGTTGATAGTCCAATGACTGAAAAAGATCATGTTAAGTCAATTCATATTTTAAATACTAAAAACTCAAATACTAGATGTGCAGACATTATGTTAACAACAAAAAATGCAGAAGCTAAATTTGCTTCACGTATTAAACTTTCAGAGAGTCAAGATGTTGTAGCAATTGTTGGATTAAGTGATGGAACTTTTATGAAGGCTGGAAAAAGTGTTAAAGTAACTATTGGTGGTTGTGGTTAATTTTTACCATATATTTACATTAAAAAAGCTGTAAGTTCGATTTAATCGAATATTAAAAATAAATAATATATTAAAAGGATAAAAGATGGCAAAAAGAAGAGCAATTGTAAAAATTAAACCAAAGAAGTATAAAGAAGGTGATATTGTAAAAGTTAGTTTTATGGTACAACACCCAATGGAAACAGGTATGGCAAAAGATAAAGAGACAGGAAAGCTTAAACCAGCACACTATATTGAAGATATCACTTTCTCATTTGATGGTGAACCATTTACAAAAATGAAGGTATGGGAGTCAATCTCTGCTGATCCATTCTTCTCAGTTCAATATAAAATTGAGAAAAAAGGTAAAATCACCGTTGACTATACTGATAACCTTGGTGAGAAAAACTCTAAGAGCAAAAAAGTTAAGCCTAAAAAAGCTTAAGTAGAAGGCATAAAATATGAATAGCTTTTTATTAAAAAAAGTACTTTTAGGTCTTTCTCTTAGTACAGCTTTACTTCTTGCAGGTGAGCAGTTTTCTATGTCTGAAGCAGATAAGAAAATGTATGAAGATTTAAAAGAGAATAATCCAGCAGATATGAACGTAGAAGAGGGGATGGAACTTTTTGAAGAGCTTGGAGATGAAGCTGCTTTGGCAAAGTTTTTAGAAGTAGATGAAAAAAAATTAGCTGAGTATATTGCTGGTTTTCCACGATATATTAAAAAAATGGGAAATGTTGTGGGCATAGACCAAGTTTTACAAGCAATGCAAACAGAACAAGGGAAAAAGAAAGATGCTTTAAGTTCTGAAGCAATGTTTAACCTTCTGGCCTATGTAAAATCATTAGCAAATGATTTACCAATTAACATTGATGTAAAAGAAAATAAAGAGATGGAGAAGTCTTTTAATTTAGGTAAAAAACTTTACATGGGTGTGAGAGGCTACAGAGGATTGTCTTGTAACTCATGTCATTCATTACCAGGAACAATTCTTAGAACACAAATGTTACCAGAAATGGGTGCACAAAATACAGGTGGAACATGGCCGGCTTATCGTATGACACTTTCTAAGTTAGTAACTTTGCAAGAGCGTTCTCGTACTTGTATGAGAGATGCTGGTCAAGAACCTTTACCTCTTGGTTCAAAAGAGATGGTTGCATTGGAAGTATATATTACAGATTTAGCAAAGCAAAACAAAAAAGTTGTGGAAATTCCAGGACTTAAAAGATAGATTAAAATCAGATAAAAATAGGAAATAAATATGGATATTAGTAGAAGAGACTTTTTACAATTTGCAGGTGCTTTAGGTTTACTAAGTGCCACAGGTACAAACCTTTTTGCTGGGGAAGCAGCAAAAGAGAAGATTAAAAAATTATCGTTTTCAGATATTATGGAGTTTAAAGCTAAGGGAAAAGCAACTATCCTTCATATCTGTGACATGCATGCACACATTAAGCCACTCTATTGGAGAGAGCCTTCTACTCTTATCTCTGCTAAAAACTTAGTAGGAACACCTGGGTTTATTTGTGGGGATGCATTTCAAGCTTATTATGGAACTAAAAAGGGAACGATTGATGAGTATTTTGATACCCATAATGACTTTGCACTTTTAGCTAAGAAGTTTGGTAAAATGGGTGGAATTTCACACATGAAAACCATGATTGACCATATTAAAAAAGAGCGTGGTGAAAAGAATGTACTTTTATTAGACTCTGGGGATACTTGGCAAGGAACAGCTGTAGCACTTCACACTAAAGGTGAAGCCATTGTAGATGCACAAAACTACTTGGGTGTAGATGTTATGGTTGGTCATTGGGAGTTTACTTATGGTAAAGAGCGTGTTGCAGAACTTATTGAGATGTTTAAAGGTGATTTTATCTCTCAAAATGTTATTGACAATGACCCATTCTCAGATGATTTTGAAGAGCTTATTTTTCCTCCATATACGATTAAAGAAGTTGGTGGAACTAAGATTGGTATTATTGGTCAATCTTTTCCATTTACTTCTACTGCTAACCCTAAAAGGTTTACAGAAGGTTGGAGTTTTGCATTAAGACATGAAACACTTCAAGAGTATGTAGATAAACTTAGAAAAGAAGATAAAGTTGATGCTGTTGTAGTATTAAGTCATGATGGCTTCTCAGTTGACCAAGAGTTGGCGAAGAAAGTGACAGGGGTAGACTTTATTCTAAGTGGTCATACCCATGACCCTTCTCCAAAACCAATTGTTATCAATGACACCGTAATCTTAATTGCTGGTTCTCATGGTAAATATGTTGGAAGACTGGATATTGTTGCTGAAAAAGGTAAAGTAAAAGATTATGAGTTTAAACTTATTCCTGTGGCTTCTAAGCTTGTTCCTGCTGATAAAGCTGGTGATGAACTTATTGCTAAATGGTATAAACCTTACGACAAAGAGTTAGGTGAAGTACTGGGGACTACTAAAAATATCTTATTTAAAAGAGATACTTTTTATTCAACATTTGATGCTTTAATTGGTCAAGCTATTCAAGATAAAGTAAAATCTGACATTGTATTTACACCAGGGTATAGATGGGGAACAACTGTTCTTCCAGGTGACCCAATTACCAAAGACAATGTTTATGAAATGACAGCAATTACTTATCCAGAAGTTTATACTTTTGATTTAAAAGGTTCTGTTATTGCTAATCTTATGGAAGATATTGCTGACAACGTATTTAATGAAAATCCACTTTTACAACAAGGTGGAGATATGAGTCGTTTGACAGGGGCAACTTACAGTATTACCATTGATGCAAAATCTGGTAAAAGAATTTCTGATTTTATGATTGGTGGTAGGCCAATTGACTTGAAGAAAACATATCGTGTCTCTTCATGGGGTGGTAACTTACAGAGTGCTGGTAAAAATTTAGACAAAGAGACACCAGCTGTTTATGATGTGGTTGCTGACTATATTCGTAAAAAGAAAGTTATTGACATTCCATTAGAATCAAATGTTAAAGTACTTGACTTTGATTGTGGGTGTCCTGTAAAAGATGCTAAGTGTTCATAACATTAAGTAATTTTAACAAGTGACCAGTATAGGTGACTTTTATGATGCCAAATTTTATTTGGCATTGTAAAATTTATTTGATTTAGGAAAAATAGATATGAAAATTATACTACTCTTTAGTTTTTTATTTGGTTCAGTTTTTATGATAAAAGAACAAGCTTTTATAGAGAGCGAAAAAACAACGTATGAACAAGCCCTTGAACTTGCAAAACAAAATAACAAACCCATTATGTTAAAACTTACGGCAGATAACTGTAAATATTGTACAAAAATGGATAAAGAAGTTTTAGCTGATAATGAAGTTAAACTTTTTTTAGACAAAAACTTTATTACAGTTAATATCAATGTAGATAAAGAGGAATTACCTTTAAAGTTGAAAAGAACAATTACACCTACATTTATTTTTGTAGATAGAAATGAAAATATTACTTCAAAATTACCAGGTTCGTGGAATAAAAAAGATTTTATGGATTTGTTAAATAATAGAGTATAGCGTTTAAATTATAGTAAGGATTAGAGATGAAAAGATTATTGGTATTAGTAGTTGTATTATTCTCCTTTCTTGGAGCAGAGACTGAATTGACTGAGCCAAAGCCATCTATGGTAAACCCACGAAAATTTGTTTTCCCTATTACTACAGCTGATGAAAATGAGATCTCTCATGTTTTATCATCAGTATCTAATGTGGTTAAGTTTTATGGTGTTGACAAGTGTGATGTGGTGGTAGTAGCTTATTCTAAAGGAATCAAATCACTACTCAAAGAGTCAAATTTCTTTGATAAAGAGATTCAAAAAAGACTTAAATCTTTAATGATGTATGATACAGTAGAGTTTATTGCTTGTAATAATACGATGAAAACATATGAAATTAAAGAAAAAGATCTATTAAAAGATGTAGATGTTGTGACAGCTGGAATCGTTGAGATTATAGAACGGCAACTTGATGGCTATATTTATGTAAGACCATAGTTAAAATTTATTAAAAAAGGAATACAATGAAAGCAATTATTAAAGGAATACTATTAACATCAGTATTAGTAAGTGGAATACAAGCGAAAGAGTCAGTAAAAAAAGTTGAGACAAAAATAGTTGAAGTTAAAGAGGAGGGTGATGTTCGTGTTTTTACAGTTGATAATAAAGATGGGAAAATAACACCTAAAACAATACAAGCTGTATTTGAAAAAGCAGGTTTTATTGTCTCGGCAAATAGAGATATGAATACACCATTTAAGAAACAATTTAAAGAATCGAGTTTTGACGTTTATAATCTTTTTACTTATTATAATAAAGATATTGTTCTTGAGTTAGCAAAAAAATATGAGAATGTTGGACTTTTTGCACCAATGAGTATGTCTATTTATACAAAAAAAGGAAGTAGTACAATTTCTGTTTCAACGTTATCAGCAAAAGCTATGGCAAAAATAATGAATGTGCCGGAAAAGGAAGAAAAAGTATTAAGAGAGTTAAGAGCTTTAGTTGTTAAAACATTAAAAATTGCTTTACCTAATGGAAAATTTGAAACCTTACCTTATAGTGTTCAAGAAGCTAAAGGTGAATTTGTTACCTCTTTTAAAATGGAAATGGATGAAGAAGAGTGGGAAGATGAAATAGATGAATTTAAAATGGGATTTGAAGGTGAACTTTCATCAAATGGTTTTGTTATTGCAGGACATAATAATTTAGGTGATGATTTTGAAGAAGCAAATTACGATGGATATGATTTTTATGAAGTTTATTCAGTTTGTAAATTACCTGTAATTTTTACTATTGCAAAAACACATCCAGAAGCAGGAGCATTTGCACCATGTTCTCTTTATTTTGCTAAGAAGAAAGATGAAAAAGAGATGAAAATTGCATTTCCTTCAGTGTATAATTGGATGAGTTCTCTTGCACTAACTGATAAAAAAGATATTGAAGTACTTGAAGATGCACAAAAGAGAATGCATAAGATGTTAACTTCATTAACTGAATAGTTTATACTTGTGAGTACATATTTGTGTACTCACTTTTATTATCTTCTTCACTTTTACTTTTTAGGAAAGGAAATAGTGTTACTTCTTATCACTTTTTTAGATAAATGGAAAATAAGTAGCGTTCATTAAAAGTATTTGTGAGATATTATTTTTAATTACTTGTTAAAATTATACTATTACTTTCACATTTGTTAACCTTTGTAACAATCTCAACTAAAAAAAAATTCTTAAGCTATTTAATTAATAAAAATTATAATGTTCTATTATACTTAAGAAAACAACAAAGGATTTTCAATGGCACATAAGAAAGCAAATCGATTGTCATGGTGGATGGGTGGAATATTAATGTCTTTACTTTTACTTTTGACAATTTCAACATTTGGTGCTGATAGACCAATAGGAGCTTCAACATATGTTCCTTATCTATCAGGAATTATATTTAATCTTGACTCTGAGCATTATACTTATTTAAAACATATTAATAATGCTGGAGCATGGGAGGGAGTAATGTTGTTAGGCGTTCTTTTTGGAGGATTTGTAACGTCTGTATTTATTACTAAGACCTTTAGGTTCTCTTTAGTTCCAAGTGGTTGGAAACAATATAAAAACAATTCAATACTCTCAAGGTTATCTTGGAGTTTTGTAGCAGGTTTCTTCATGATTATAGGTGCAAGATTAGCTGGAGGATGTACTTCTGGACATTTTTTATCAGGAATGAGTCAACTAGCAATGTCAGCAATGGTTTTTGGTGGAGTAGTTATGGCTTCACTAATTATTACAGGTAAGTTTTTTTATAATACAAAGGGTAATTCATGAATGAAATAGTATTTCGAACGGATGGAGAGGGGCTTTTAAGTAGACTGTACCAAATGATTGAGACAGTTATTAATCAAGCTCATGGCTCAGTAGCTTTAGTATTTTTGATTGGTGTTATTTTTGGAGGAATTGTTCAATATGCAAGGGTAGATAAGTTTGAGAAAATTGCAGGGTTTGCAATGCTTAAAGATACTATTGTCCCTAAGATGCTTTTTTTAGCTGTTGGACTTGGAAGTATTGCTATTTATTTTATGGTAGAAGCAGGAGTTGCTCATCTTCATGTGAAACCAATTATTTTACCAGGTTTAATTATTGGTGGTACGATATTTGGTATCTCTATGGCTATCTTAGGAAAATGTCCAGGTACAGGACCTGTTTCTATTGCAGAGGGTAGAATAGATGTATTGGTTGGAGCAATTGGAGGTCTTTTTGGAGGTCTTGTATTTACCTTATTTTATGATGATATCTTTAAACCTTTACAAGGCGAAAGTTTAGGAAATACTATTTTACCTAACTTTTTTGAAGGTAATGAAGAATTATCTGTCTTGATTTTTGGTGTTGTGGTAACACTGATTGCAATTGTTATTCCAAAACTTGAGATGGAAGATGAGTATGAAGATAGAGATGCTTTACGGTAACTTTATCAATTTAAGAGTTTAGTCTAGCCACCAAACTCTTAGTCTCTTCCCTTTAATTTTTCCATTTTTTAAGCCATTAAAGGCTTTTTTTATAATGGTTTTTTTGATAGCTACATAAGCATTTTTTTGATAGACATTGATTTTACCGATGTCTTTATTGTCAATACCAATATCTTTACAAAGCGTTCCTAAAATATCTCCAGCACGTACTTTTTTCTTTTTCCCACCATCGATGCATAAAGTAGCTACTTCTCCTTGCATATAAAAGTTTTTATTAGGTGTGAGTGTGGAAATATTTTCTGTTTTGAGTTTAGGTTTTATCTCGGAGAGTTTACGTAATCCATAGGCATCGCATAGGGTAACGGCTAAACCAGATTTATCAGCCCTACCTGTTCGACCTATCCGGTGTGTATAATCTTCTGTCTTCATTGGTGTGTCATAGTTAATAACCAAGTCAATGCCATCTATGTCTAAACCTCTAGCAGCTAAGTCAGTGGCTACGAGTACTGGCAATGAGCCATTAGCAAATTGTAGGAGCATCTCTTGACGTTCGTATTGCTCTAGGTCACCATTTAAGGTGGCAACATCAAACCCTTTGTCACTCAGCATTTCAGAGACTTCTGCTGTTTTTATTTTTGTATTACAAAATATAAGTGCTAAATTGGGTTGAAAATGTTTAAGTGTTGTGAGTAAGGCTTTCTCTTTGTCCTCGACCTCATAAACAAACTCTTCAATGGCAACCTCTTTTTCTTTACTGGCTATTTTAACCTCTGTAGGATTTTGTAAAATCACTTTAGTCAGTTTGTTAATATTTTCAGGATAAGTAGCTGAAAATAAAATAGATTGTCGTTGTTTGGGTAGATTGGAGACCAACTTTAAAATGTTATCAGCAAAACCCATGTCAAGCATTCGGTCTGCTTCATCTAAGATAAGCGTTTTTATTTCTCCTAGATGAATGCTCTCTCTTGAAAAATGGTCAAGGAGTCTACCAGGTGTTCCAATAAGAATATCAGCTCCTTTGTCTAGTGAAGCAATTTGTTGTGTTAGAGAAGTTCCACCGTAGAGCGTAATTACTTTTACATCTTTTTTATAACGAGCTAACTTGTTGGCTTCTCCTGAAATTTGTTCGCAAAGTTCACGTGTTGGAGCAATGATGAGTGCTTGAGGAAAGTGTTCTTCTTCATCTAATTTTAAAATAAGTGGTAATAGAAATGCCAAAGTTTTACCTGACCCAGTCTTTGCTTGGGCTATGAGGTCTCTATTTTTCTGAAGTATAGGAATGGTCTGTTCTTGTATTGGTGTTGGTTTTGTATAGTTTAAACTTTTTAAGTTTTCAAGTAAATTAGTAGGTAATGATAAGTCTTCGAAAGTAATCAAGGTAAGCTCTTTTAGGTAGTATAATATTAAAAGTATATCTAAAAGAGACTCTCTTCTTTATAAAACTCTATATAGGGAATAATGATAAAATGTGTTATTGCCGTGTTGATAGTAATAATATAAAGTGAACCCCAAAGACTTACTTGTGTAAGTGTCGCATTAAATAGACTGTAATAGATATAGTCATAGGGTAAGAGTAGGGTAATAATACTTATGTTTAGCCATACGGATATAATAATAAGTATGGAGCTTAAAATATAAACTGATATTTTAGACATGAGATGTGGATAAACATAAAGAATGAATGGATGAAATATTAAAGTACTTCCTAGTCCCCAAATAAGTGTTGCCATTACTACCCAAGAAGTATCAGCTGAAGTTAAAAGGAGAATCATAGGGGCAATAGTTAGGGCAAGGATGAGGGCAATAACTATTGATTTTAGTAAGTTGACAGTAGATTTTTGACTTTTAAGTAGTAGCATAAAAGCATCCTAATAGTTATTTAATTATTTTTTATTAAATGAATTATAG
>JALWLW010000008.1:0-2698 GCA_027081065.1 Campylobacteraceae bacterium | reverse complement strand
TTGTTAAAATATTCTTTATACTTAAATTATATTTATAATTTAAGTATAAAATAAGTTTTAATATATTAAAAAATAATATAAAATCATATTTTTCTCTATCTTAGGTAATTATGTCCGATATTCAGCATTAATTTTTACATAATCATAAGAGAGGTCACAACCATAAGAGGTATAGGACTCTTTTCCTAAACCAAGATTACAAGTTACTTTAAAAGAAGTATTTTTCATGATTTTGTAGGCTTTGTCTTCTCTCTCTTTATCCAGTTCTCGTTGTTCATTGGAATAGATGAGTAGATTATCATAATAAATACTTAATGTTTCATCATCACATTCAATGCCTGAAGCCCCAATGGTAGAAGCAATACGTCCCCAGTTTGGGTCTTCTCCAAAGAGGGCAGTTTTAACAAGCAGTGAGTTAGAGAGTGCCATAGAAGCTTTTTGGGCATCTTCTTTGCTCTTTGCACCATTGACTTCAAAGGCAACCATTTTAGTAGCTCCCTCACCATCTTTTAAAATCATCATGGCAAGTTCAAAAGTAATTTTATTGAGGGCTTCTCTAAAGGCTTCTTTGTCATAAGCATTTGAAAGTTTATTGGCTAAAAGCATAATGGTATCATTGGTAGAGGTATCACCATCAACAGAAATTTTATTAAAAGAACCCTCAGTGGCTTCGCTTAAAAGCTCTTCCATATCAGCTTTAGGAATGTTGGCATCAGTTGTTACAAAACAGAGCATAGTTGCCATGGCTGGGTTAATCATGCCTGCACCTTTACAGATGGCTGCGATGTTAAAAGATGAGCCATCATCTAATTCTATTTTAAAAGCCAACTCTTTTTTAAAACTGTCTGTAGTCATGATTGAACGGGCTGTTTTATCAGAGGCTTTAGCCTCATAATCAAATTTAGAAAAAGCAGAAGTGATTTTTTCTTGGTTTAGACGATAACCAATGACTCCTGTTGAGGACATAATAGGGTTTTGTACTTTTTGATGTTTTTTAAGCTCTTCAAATATAGTCTCAATATCTTCAATACCTTTTTGACCTGTCATGGCATTGGCATTTTTAGCATTCATCAAAATAAAATCAGTTTTAAAATCTTTGGGATAGTTTTGATAATGTTTAATGGGAGCAGCTTGAAACTTGTTGGCTGTAAAACGGGCTGTAATATCACAAGGCACAATAGAGCGAATAAAAGCAACATCACCATCTTTAGTATTGGTTTTCATACCAACATTAACACCATCACAGAAGAATCCTTCTACATTGTTAAGTCCACCTTTTAGTGAAAATAGGTTAAACATTTTACATCTCCTCTGGTTTTTTAGTTTTTCTAATAATTTTTCGTGCTTTTTTAATACCATCGCTAGGTCCAATGAGTAAGAGTTTAGAACCTGCTGTAATGGTCGTATCACCTTTTGGCATAGGAATAAATTGTCCATCTTTATGGCGTAATCCAATGATGGTGACATTGGCAATATCTCTAAAAGAGGCATCTTTAATTTTTTTAAGTGTTAACCAAGATGTTTTGGTGATACGGGCTTCTTCCATATCTAATGGGGTATCTTGTCTGTAGAGAAACTCTTGTAGTAAGTTTTCCATGTCAGGACGAATTGCCATGGCATTGATACGCTGTGCCATAATATTTGTGGGGGTTACTACTTTATCAGCTCCTAGTTTTAAAAGCTTTTCTTCATCTATGACTGTGGGGGCATTACAAATTACTAAAAAAGGTCGTCTACGTTGAATCTCTTTTTCATAAAGACGAACTGAGGCAATGGTAGCAATGTTATCAGCAATATTATTTCCTAGTGTAATAATTCCTTTAGCAGAAGAGAGATGTGACTTCAAAATGGCTGTTTGAGTATGTGGTTCAGCTTGTACAAAATAAGGGTAAGAATACTTTTCAGCTAACTCTTTTAAGTTCTCATTTGGGTCAATAACAACAAAAGGAATATGGCTTTCACGTAAATGTTTTGTAACTTGAATGGTAAATTCATTATGATAACAAATTACAAAATGTTGTTTGAGTCTCGCAATATCGTAAAGCATTCTTCTTTCCTTTATAACTTTAAATAGGTCACCTTTATTTAGTACTTCCACAATAATACCAATGGCAACAGAGAAGACTAAAAATCCAAAAATAATAAGTGAAATGGTAAAAATACGCCCCAAATCTGAAATGGGAGCAATTTCTCCAAAACCAACAGTAGTAAATGTAATGCCTGTTTGATATAAGGCATCAAGTAGAGACATATGGTCAATAAGAATATAGCCAAATGTTCCAAACATCATTGTTAGAACAGTTAAAATAAGAGGGAGTCTAAAAGGTGCTAGTAGTACATATAATTCATCATTTAGAGTTATATGTGGTTTTGAAGTTTCTCTCCAATTGAGAAACTTCTTCATTCTATTTTGTGTTGCCAAAATAGTGAAAGTCTTTTAAAAAGACTTTTGTTTTATGCTTCTGCTGTTTCAGCAGTAGCTTCAGCAGCTTTCTTTTTCATTGTTCTAAGTGTTGAAGCAGCAACTTTAATTTTTTTAGTTGTTCCATCTTCTAAAGTAATCTTTACTGATCTTAAGTTAGGAAGTTGTCTTCTTTTTGTTTTGTTATTTGCATGAGATACATTGTTTCCAACCAATGGACCTTTTCCTGTTACATCACATCTTCTTGCCATGATAATACCTTTGTAATTAATAGTG
>JALWLW010000007.1 GCA_027081065.1 Campylobacteraceae bacterium | reverse complement strand
GATTTATCTCGGCTTTTCTCTCGGCGATTATGAACAATATGCCAACTATTATGATTATGGATATTGCTTTGCAAGATGTGGGCAATGATGCTTTGGCTTATGCCAATATTATAGGGTGTAACTTAGGGCCTAAAATGACACCGTTTGGAAGTTTGGCAACACTTCTTTGGTTGCATGTATTGGCACAAAAAGGGGTCAAGATTGGCTTTTGGCAATATAGCAAATTTGGACTTTTAGTAACACCACCTGTGTTATTGGTCGTTTTATTGAGTTTATAATAATCGTTAGAATTCAGTCAAACTTTAAAAACTAAGTCACAAAAAGATATAAATAGAAAATTTATATCTTTTATAAATAAAAAAAGTTAAAAGTCGTAAGTAATACCTGCACTTATAGCATCTAAGTCTGGAGAGCCTGATTTTTGAAGCAGTCGTTCATAATCGGCAAAGAGTCCCCATCCACCCTCTTGGTCACCATAACCATCAAATGCTCTTGAGTATCTACCCTCTTTTGCATGGTCAGCGCCTAAATCATACTCTACTCCAAGACCCCAAGCAAATCCATTTGCATCGGTAAGTTGTCTACCTACACCCTCTGTTTTAGTTTGAGCTATACCTGCTAACCCATAAACATTAATATCATTACTTACTGGATACATTGGCTTCAAGAAAGCACCATAGTGTTTAAACTTACCTCCCTCTGATTTCCAATTGGTTCTGATACCTCTTGCTTCAATACCTACAAACTGATTAAAGTCATAACCAACTCTTCCTATAATACCTGCTGTTTTATCAACATCGCCTGTTCCAGTACATCCACAATTCGGTTCATATCGTGCAGCAGTTAAACCTAATGCCACATAAAGTCCCAATGGGGTAATATTTTTAGGAGGTTTAACAGGGATAGGTGCTGGTACTGGTTTAGGGGTAACAACTGGCTTAACCACCTCTTGAACAGGTTCAACAGGAACATAGACCTCTTCTGTTTCAAAAACAGGTGGCACAATATCTCCACCTGCATACGCAAAACTACTTATAGCTACTGTTGTAGCCAATACTATATTTAATCTTTTCATAATTAACTCCTAGTCATATCTAAAGAGTAAATCATAACATTTTTTAAATTACACAATATATAATATTATACGTTAATATATATTATATATTTTTAGATAAGTTTTAAATTTTATGGTCTAAAAGCATGCATAAACCCTCTTGGAGAGGAAAAGGTCTTCATGCTTTTTCGCATACTGCCCATATCTTTATCCATTTTCTGTACAGAGTTACTAATATTATTAATATCCTCAGCCATTTGACTCTGTATATTATTAATATGACTGTTCATCTCTTTCATATTATCATTTACATCTAGCATCGTTTTACTCATTAAATCAAATTTTTTATTTAAACTAACAACTTCATGCGACATATTAGCAACACTTTGGTTCATCTGCCCAACATAGTTGGTCATATCATACAACATCTTGGCAAAAAACAACATCAATATTACAGCAAATGCTGTTACTAAAATCATCGTTATACTGGTCTCTTTTCTTATCACTTCATGCATCTCTGCCCCCTTTGAATTAATCTCTATATAATTCTATCTTATCAAAAAAGTATATTAAAGTTATGATAATTATAACTTTTTATGATATTTTCTAAGTAATGAGTGATATTGAAACATAATCATAAGTGATAAAATTTTAATATTTTTTTCATGTTTACTACTAACTCATATATTAAAATTCTTTTACAAAGGAACTTCAAGGAGAAAAAATTATGAAAAGGCTTTCGACTACAATTGTATATTTGTTACTTCAGTCGCCATCACCAAAGGCGAAGAAGTTAAGACATCTAATCCAAAATAAAATGCTTACACATTTTTAATTATAGGCTATTGTTATTCAGAACAATAGCCCTACTACATCGAAAAAGAGAAAAATTAAAATATTATCTTATCAAATTATAGTATTTTTTTTAATAATTATAAATCTATTCATGTTCACCATTTAACTTACTTAAACACTCCTTGGAGTTGAGTGTTTTTTAAAAAAGAAATAAAGAGCAATAGAGAGGGCTATCATGACTAAACTCTGTATCTGTCCCATGGTTATCCACCCACTATAGTACCCTAACTGCACATCTGCTTCTCGCCAAAACTCTACTATAAAACGTGCTGTTCCATACATTACCCCATAAATTCCAACCAAAGCACCATCAAATTTTCGATGATTTCGGTAGAGGTAGATTAAGATAGCGATGACAACTCCCTCTAAAAAGCCCTCATAGAGTTGAGAGGGGTGACGAAGGAGTAGCTCATGAGAGATAGGGTCTTGAACATAGATTCCCCAAGGAACATCAGTTACACGTCCAACTAACTCTTGATTTAAAAAGTTTCCTATTCGTCCAAAGACAAAACCTACAGGAACAGAAAGAGCAACAACATCTAAAATTTTATAAATCACTCCAGGGTGTCTACGTGCAAAAAAGTAAGAAGCAACAGCAGCCCCTACAACAGCACCATGGTAACTCATACCTCTAATACCAACAAATTCACCATTTTGAAAAGGATTAAAAATTTGCCATGGATGAGAGAGATAATAAGAGGTGTTTGGGTCATAAAAAAGAATGTACCAAACTCTAGCACCTAAAATAATACCAATCTCAATCCATATAAAGTAGTTATCAAGTAACTCTTCAGAGATAGGCATATTATCTTTTTTTACAATCCACTTCGCAAACCACAAGGCAGTTAAGAGTGCAGAGATATACATAATACCATACCAATGTACCGATATAAAGCCTAAATCTAACGCAACAGGATTAAAATGTTCATATATATGGTTCCAATACTCCATGTATATCCTTTTGGTTTTCTCTAAGTATAAGTATATCATGATAGACCATTAACTATTCATTAATTATTCATTGTTTGATGATTAATGCTAATGGATTACAATTACATTAAGACAAGTAAATGTCTTTAGCATTGTTCACGAGTATTAAGTATGTAATTGAACTCCTTTGAAATATACTCCCTTGATAGAACATATTTAGACCTCCTTTGTAATAGCCCTCGTGGACAATGCTGAAGATATTTTTTAGATTTATCTCTTGCTTTTTACCTCTTCAAAATGATATTATTACTAACTTTAAAATTAAGGATTTATTATTATTAAAATATTAATGATAGAAGATGACTACGAAATCGCTCAAATTCTTACTGAATACCTTAATAAATTTGATATCTCTGTAAGTTCAGCAGAGGAGCCTTATATGGGTCTCTCCATGTTAACTCAAGATGATTTTGACCTACTCATTTTAGACTTAACCCTACCAGGAATTGATGGACTAGAGGTTATTCCTAAGATACGAAAAAGCTCCTCTATACCAATTATTGTCTCATCAGCACGTGATGACATTACGGACAAAGTGATTGCAATGGAGCGAGGGGCTGATGACTATATGCCAAAACCTTATGACCCAAGAGAGTTAGTAACACGTATTAAAACCATTTTACGACGGACACAATCATCTTCAGATAGTACAAAAAAGGAGCAGAGTTCTCTCTTTGAACTCAATACTGATGCACGGCATATTATTTTTAAAAATATTCTACTTGAATTAACCGCTGCTGAGTTTGATATTTTATCTATCTTAATCCAGCATCGAGACTCTGCCATCTCACGAGAGCAACTTCTCTACGATAGTGAACATATTGATGACAACTCCTCTATTAAAAATATTGATGTAATTATCTCTCGTATTCGCCAAAAGTTAGCGCTTATTGACCCAACCCATAGTTACATTAAACCTGTGCGAGGTATTGGCTATCTATTAACAGAAAAGATGTAATAAAAACGCATGAAAAATATCTCTGTTTCTGTTTTTATTAATATCCTTTTTGCTTTAGTACTTACTTTAATCCTTACCGCCCTCTTTCTCTTTATTCAAGTAGATAAAGAGCAACAGAAAAAAGAGGAGCTAAACCGTCATAAACTTATTGCCAATTTTTTACTCTCAACAGCTCAACTCAATGCAAATAAAGAAGATTTAGAAACATTTTATAAAACATTTAATCTAAGACCAGTCTCTAATAACGAACGTCAACTACTTGAACTTACAAAAGGGAAAGTCATTTTTGAAAGTGAATCTATCTATGGTAGGCTTCAAATTTTTACACTTGAAAAGAACCAATATATCTCACTACAACGCTATGGTTTTACGCTTATGCTTCAAGATAAATCAACGCAAAATAATCGTATTCAAACGATTGTTTTTGCAACCATACTAATTACTACTCTTTTTGCTTTTCTCTATGTAGGGATTTATAAAAAAATTGCTCCTCTTAAAAAATTAAACCAACAAATTGAAGAGTTTGCCAAGGGTAATATGAATATTAAAATTACCCAAAAATCTAATGACGAGATTGGAAAGATTGCTCAAAGTTTTGACAATGCCATTCATCACATTCGCACCCTTTTAGAGTCTAAAAATCTCTTTATGAGAAACATGATGCATGAACTTAAAACGCCTATTACGAGAGGACGAATTGCTATTGAGATGGTAGAGGATGGAACTCCAAAAGAGGTGCTTATCCGTGCATTTGAAAGGATGAATGAACTTATTGCTGAACTAGCACATGTTGAACGCTTAACAACACAAGGGTTTCAACCTCATCTCAATGTTGCCAATATTAATGATATTATAGAGGAGAGTATCTCTCTTCTTTTACTAGACAAAGAGAATGTAACCATTCAAACAGAAAACGAGCTATTGAATACTGACCCAAAACTTCTCTCTCTTGCCATAAAAAATCTACTTGATAATGCTATGAAATATAGTGAAGATAAAAAAGTCACCATTATAACCAATAAAAAAAGTATTAAGGTACTCTCTAAAGGAAAAAGCTTAGAGCATCCACTGCAATATTACCTAGAACCCTTCACCCAAGAAGAGAAAAGAAATTCTGGGTTTGGATTAGGTTTATATATTGTTAATAATATTGCTCAAAGATTGGGCTATACTCTCAACTATTATCATAAAAATGATTATAATATTTTTGAGTTAAGATTAGATGAGACGAACTAAAAGCGTTCGCCTCGTATTATAAAATTGGAGTAGCATACCCTTGAGTACGTTTAATCCAACCCTTTAGCCAACGTTGCTCATTTCTCTCTGGTGGTGAGTTTCTAACACGTCTCTCTAAAACAGCTTGTGCTGCACGTGAAAACTCTTGTAGTGCAAAAGGCCCAGGTTTTACAGGTCTCATGGTTTGGAGTACTTGAAGCAGTCCCCAACCTTGATTGTTATAACGTTCAGTTGGCTTAATACCCTTACCTTTAAAGTTAATATAGTCAATTAATGGATACCACCCCCCTTTGGTTGCGGCTAAAGCATTATAGTTATTGACAATATGTTGACGATATTGAGGAGCAACATATTTCACAATCTCAGGAATAGAAGCATGTAGACGGTCAAAGAAAAATTGTGTCTGTAGTGCTTTTGTATTTAGGAGTAGGTATTTTAACTGCTGAAACTCTTTATCCCCTCTTGCACGTTCAAAAGTTGCTTTATCTCTCCATGGGGCTCCTCTCTTTCGTGCATATTTTAACCATGCTGGAATCTCCACTTTGTTAGCAATAAAATAGTCTATCATCGCAGGAAAAGTCTCATCAAATTTTTTTGGTTCTCCTGCTGGATACCAAATAAAGTGACCTATCCCCAATGAAGCGAAGTTCTCATTAGGTGACCAAAACATAATATTTTTAGGATTACCAGAGGTCTCATTTTGATAAATCTTCTCTGCAATAACATTAAGTTCATATGGTGAAAGTTTAGGAGTTGTCACATCTTTGGGATACTCTATCTCGCTTTTAGTCTGTTTGACACAACCCGTTAAAAGCAGTGAAGAGAGCGTTGCTGTTAACAATATATTTTTGGAATTCATTTGTTTCTCCTATAGTGATATTATTTTTTAAGTATAGGAGAAAAATGCTAATAAAGATGTTAAGTTTTTAAGTTAGTTGGTACAAAAATCTATTGACCTGGATTATACTCAGCATAATAGACTGAACCATCTGAGAAGGTATTGACCGTAAGCTTCGAAAAACTCTCTAAGTATGCCCAAAAATTATCTTTTATCGCTTGGTCTATTTTCACTTTTCTCAAAGCCTCCTCCATACACCCTAGCCACTCATATCGAGACTTTTCATAGATAGAGAAATCATCATGAATTCTAAGCATATGTTCATTTAGGTCACGCCCATTTAACTCCTCTTCGTAGATTTTTGGTCCACCACAAAGCTGAATAAAAAATTTGGTATTTTTCTCTTTAACTGCCTCAAACTCCTCTTCATCTTGAGGGAAAAAGTGAGCAATATTACTCTCATAGATAATGTCATAAAAGTCATACATTAAAGCTTTCATACCCTCTTCACCACCAATCGCTTTGTAGAACTCTGCCGATGGATTTTTGTAACTAACCTCTTCACCTTTAACTACTTTTGAAACTTCATACACTACTTCTACTCCCTAGATTAGACTTCTTATAGGAACCGATGGCTTTAGCCTCGTCTTATTTGGGACTAAAATCTCCGATTCCAAAAAGTTGATTATACCTATTTTAACAAAACTTATAACAAATATAATCTTACAATATCTATTCATCACAATAACGCTTAAGTAAGTTACCATAAGCGTCAATCCTACGGTCACGTAAAAATGGCCAAATATCTCGAACCTCTTTAGAGCGTTTCATATCTATATCAGCATACAAAATCTCATTTTTCTCTCCAGCTTGAGCCAAGATAGCTCCTTGGGGGTCACAGACAAAGGAGTTCCCCCAAAAGCGAATACCCTTCATCACTCCTGAACTATCTTTTTCAAACCCAACTCGATTACATGCTAAAACAGGAATACCATTGGCAATGGCATGTGAGCGTTGAATGGTTATCCAACTCTCCAACTGTCGAACTTTCTCCTCTTGAGAGTCCTCATCAAACCACCCAATAGCTGTAGGGTAGATGAGCAACTCAGCACCTTTTAGTGTCATAGCCCGTGCAGCCTCTGGATACCACTGGTCCCAACAGACCAAAACCCCTAACTTTCCAATAGAGGTCTCAATAGGCTCAAATCCTAAATCCCCTGGTGCAAAGTAGAACTTCTCATAAAATCCAGGGTCATCAGGTATATGCATCTTTCTATACTTTCCTGCAACCCTTCCATCTCTATCAAAAACCACAGCTGTATTATGATAAAGACCCTCTGTTCGTTTTTCAAAGAGAGAGGTAACCAATACAACTTCATACTTTTTAGCAACTTTTGACCAAAATTCAACATCTTTCTCAAAATTCTGTGCATAATCAAAAAATTTGACATCTTCACTTTGACAAAAATACTCACTTTGGTGTAACTCTTGTAACACAACTAAACTAGATTTCTTAATTGAAGCTTTTTTTATACTTTTAATCGTTTTTTTAAGGTTTTTTTGGGTGTTACCATAATACTTTTTTTGAACTAATGCTACTCTCATTTCACTACTTTTTTTAAATATTTTAACATAATTGAAAAAAAATTGATAATATGAAACTATAAAAGCTTTAAAACTTAATAATATTATTTTTAAATATTATTAAACAATAAATAAGAATACAAACATAAATTATTTAAAATTAATTTTTTATGTTAAATATTATTT
>JALWLW010000006.1 GCA_027081065.1 Campylobacteraceae bacterium | reverse complement strand
GTTTCACACATTAACAAAACAAATATTGTTTCATATGTACACAAGAGCCTAAATTCGTGTTTTTAATAAATAAAACTGAAATATTAATTATTTTTAAATCATTTTTTTTTATTAATCAATCAATTTTAGGGCTTTACTTATATAATTATAATCTTTAATTATAATTAAAGATAAAAAATATACTATTTTTTGAGAATAAGTTAAATTTATCATTATTATTTACAAATAATATAAATAATATTCCTTGACATTTAAAAAAGCTTGGCATATAATTTAGACGTTCAGAGTATTTCACTAAATAGAAATACCAAAATCTTTAAGGAGGACAAATGACTAAAATTACTAATAATACAACATCTACAGACGTTTCTACTACTGAAACCAATGAAGAACTTGTAAGTAGAAGAAATTTTTTCAGAAAAGCTGCAACGTATTCAGCATCTGCTATAGTTGCTACATCTGTTTTAAATGCTTCTGGTGACCACGCACCAAGTGGACATGATGGGCATATTAAACCTAACCCAGAGGATGATTTAAACATCTTAGAGGAAAAGCCATGGAGTTTAGAGTTCGGTCGACCTGTAACTGCTGATTTATATGGTATGCCATCACCTTATGAGCATAATGTAACAAGAAGAACTACGCCTATTCTTTCTTCTGGTAACTTTAGAGCCTCTATTGCTGTTACTCCTATTCAAGATGGATGTGGTATTATTACTCCAAATGGTCTGTTCTTTAACCGTCACCATGGTGGAACACCAGATATTGATCCTAACCAACATAGACTTATGATTCATGGTCTTGTTGAGAAACCAATTGTACTTACAATGGATGAACTTAAAAAATATCCTAACGTTTCAAGAATTCACTTTCTAGAGTGTCCAGCAAATGGTGGACCAGAGTGGAGAGGACCTCAGTTTAACTCAATTCAATTTGCTAAAGGTTTTATGTCTTGTGCAGAATGGACAGGTGTTTACATTAAAGACATCATTAAAGAGCTTGGTTTAAAACCAGAAGCACAATGGATGTTAGCAGAAGGTATTGATAGCTCTCACATGGGAAGAACCATTCCTGTTGACAAAGTACTTGATGATGCAATGATTGTTTGGGGACAAAATGGTGAAGCATTACGTCCTGAGCAAGGTTACCCAATTAGAATTGTTGTTCCAGGTTGGGAAGCAAACTTATGTGTTAAATGGTTATGTAGACTAGAGTTCGCATCTGAGCCATTCTATGCAAAAGAAGAGACTTCTAAATACACAGCATTAAAGCAAACAGGTAAAGCCATTCAACATTTCTATGCGAATGAAGTTAACTCTGTTATCACCTCACCATGTCCTGAAAAACCATGGAAAGATTTGAAAAAAGGTGATATGGTAGAGATTGAAGGACTTGCTTGGTCTGGAATGGGAACAATTACCGATGTTGATATTTCACTTGATGGTGGAGACAATTGGGAAAAAGCTTCTCTTAAAGGACTTGTGTTAGAAAAAGCATGGACAAGATTCTCTTACATGTATAAATATGAAGGTAAACCTCTACTTCTTTCAACAAGAGCTACTGATGATGCAGGACATACTCAGCCAACCGTAAAAGAAGAGAGAGCTGCCGTAGGTGTAGAAAGTGTATACCACAGAAATGCTATCCACACATGGGAAGTATCAGCAAAAGGAGACGTAACTAATGTACAAATCTTATCTTAAAAAAATTGTATCATCTTCAGTTGTTGCTTCAGTAGTACTTTTAGGTACTGCTTGTAATGCATCAAATGATGAGAAAAAAGAAACAACAAATACAGCAACAGCTAAAAAAGTTGAAGCCAAAGTTGAAAGTGTTGCAAAACCAGCTGCTACTGAAACAGCTGAGCAAATTGCAAAAAGACTTAATCCAGATGGAATTGGTCTAAATCCAGCTAAACCACAATTATCTGATACCGTTAAAAATAAATATGATTTTAATGGTAAACATATTATTGATGGTGGGGTTTACTACCCAATTGTTAATGGTAAAACAGGCTCTTACTATGTTAATGAAAAAGCTCATACTTCTAAAATCAGATATGGTAAAGATGCTACTAAAAATGAACAAATCGCTTGGGACATTGATATTATGGCTAATGGTCATGGTCTTCCAGCAGGTGAAGGTTCAGTAGAATTTGGTGATGAAGTATATGAAGAAAAATGTGTCTCTTGTCATGGTGAATTTGGTGCAGGAGATGGACTCTACCCTGCCTTTACACATGGAAATGCTTATAAAATACAAAAAACATTAACCAATCAGCGAACGAATGGAAATACTGATGGACCACTTAGAAACTTTGGTTCTTACTGGCCATATGCAAGTACAGCATGGTGGTATATTAAGACAGGTATGCCTCACCAAGCACCAATGTCATTAACCAATGATGAAACTTATGCTCTTGTTGCATATTTACTTTATATTAATGAAATTAAAGTTGATGGTAAAGTTGTTGATGATGAATTTGTTTTAGACAGAGAGACATTCAAAAGAATTGTTATGCCTAACGTTGATGGATTTGAACCAAAAATTAACGGACCAAAAGGTCAAGACAATGCAAGAGCTTACTACAATAATACAGCCAACTATGGAAATGGTTCAAGATGTATGAAAGATTGTATTGATGGTGAACCTAAAGTTCAAAGAATTGAAAATGTAATTGATGATTTTACACCACCAATTTCAAATGTAAGATCACTTCCTGAGAAAAAAGCCGATGCAAAAGCTGAACATCCAGGAAAAGCAACCTACGATAAGTCTTGTGCAATGTGTCATGCAACAGATTCTATGGGTGCACCAGCAGTAGGTGACAAAGCCTCTTGGGATGAGTTACTTAAAGCTGGTAAAGATACCATCTACAAAAATGCTATCAATGGTAAAGGTGGAATGCCTCCAAAAGGTGGAGCAATGGCTCTTTCTGATGAACAAATTAAAGAAGTTGTAGACTATATGTTAGAAGCAAGTAAATAAGTTTAATTAAGGCTTATTTTCCACGATTAATACACAAAGAGTTTTTATACTCCTAGTGTATTGATTATTATTTATGATTTTAATCAAAAAAATTGATAATAAAAAATCAATTTTTACAACATTTTTGACACATTTTTTTCTTAAAATGTGTCATAACCAAATTAACCCAATGAAAAGGATTTCAATATGGAAAGAAGAAAATTTTTAGGTCTAGGTCTTGCTGCTGTTGCTCTTGTGCCTGCTAGTTTAAGTGCGATTGATTTTAGAGCTACAAAGCCAGCTGCATGGGAAGCAAAAACTGTTGCAGATGCAATTAAAGCACTTTATGGTGACATTAAACCAGAAGAGAGTGGAATTAAATTAAATGTTCCTAAAATCGCTTCTAATGGTGGAGCTGTTCCTGTTAAAATTAAGTCTAAAATTGCAATGAAGTCTCTTACGATTCTTCAAGATGCTAACCCAGAAGCTGCTGTGGCAGTTTATACTATGGATGAAAACTCTATTGTTGATCTTATGGTAAAAATTAAAATGGCTAAATCTGGTTCAATCACTATAATTGGTGAAGGACAAGATGGTAAATTCTACTCTGCTACTAAGAAGTTAGAAGTTGCACTTGGTGGTTGTGAAGGTTAATCCCTCACAATTTGATAGAGATATTTGAACAATTAACATAACGAAAATATAAAAGGAATTAACATGGGTAACATGAAAATTAAAGCAAAACTAAAAGGTGATACACTTAAGTGTAAACTACAAGCAACTCACGAAATGATGACTTATAATGCAGCAAAAGCTAAAGGTGTTGAAGCAAACTTCATCACTCATATTACAGCAACTGTTGGTGAAAGAACTGTTTTAGATGTATCAACAAGTCAATTCTTGTCTAAGAATCCTATTTTAAAATTCCAAGTAAAAGCTGCTGGAATTAAAAAAGGTGATGAGATGACAGTAACTTGGAAAGATAAGTCTGGTAAATCAGTAACTGAATCTAAAAAAGTTAAATAAATCTTCTTAACTCCCCCTTTAGGGAGTTAAACTTTAAACCAATGAATCACTTCTCTTTTTAGTGTCGCCTCTTTACGTCTAGCAAAATGTGCAGACATATCAAAGTCTGATTTCTCAGAATTTTCTTTATACTCTTTTATAAACACTTTATATTCTTTCTCTTTAATCGCAGATATTTCATAAGTTACTTTATCGTAATCTCCTATCTTTTCACGAGACAACTCTTGTAGGTTAATCGCAGCATAACGCTCATCTTCTTTTAATGTCATGTTCATCTCAAGATAAGCCCTCATAGTCGCTAAAGTAAACTCTATTTGAAGTACAGGCGTACTATTTCCCTCTTTAATAATTGTTGCCAATGCTTGGTTATAACCCCATGCACCCTCTAGCTTTAAATCAGCATTAAAAGCTACTTTTACTAATTCTTGTAGATTATTTTCTACTTCTATCTCTTTAAATATCATACCTGCCCTTTTTTAAAGTATTATAACAAATAAAGCTTGTCACCCTTTTCAATAAAACCAGCTTCAATCACTTTGACAAATATTCCTCTGTCATCTTTAAGTAATGTAGGTAATGTTTTATCAATAGAAGAGAGATGATTACATATGGTACAATTTTGAGTCACCTCCACAACAACCTCACCAATTTCTATTTGACTGCCTATGAGTAAACTATAAGGATTATAATCAATTAAAATATTTTCACCCAAAGCTCCAAAAGGCATTTCAATATGGTGTTTTAAAGCCAAATTATAACTCTCTACACTTGTTAAAAGAATCGATCGATTGATATCTTTAGCATAAAACTTATCATCTATAATACCATCTTCATCTAACTCTATAATCGTACGCTCAAAACGTTCTTGCTTATCTTTTTTTGAGATAAACAATCTCACTACGTTACCTACGTTTTTATTATGCATTTGTTTATACTCCTTTTAAAATATTTATGGTTTTAGATAACCATCAGAATGTCCATCACTTACTGCTTCATCTAAAATTTCTAATAACTCACCCAACGCTTTAATTCCAGCTAATTTCATTAACACCTTTTTATTATCTGGTCGAATAAAAATTAAAGTTGGTGTACTTCGCACACTAATACTCATAGGAATATTCTCATTATCTATATTTAACTTTACAACTTCAAAATATTTATTTAAAATCTTTTTCACTTTAGTATTTTTGGCAAAGATTCTCTCTAATTGATCACAATATTTACAAACTGTTGAACGCACCTTTAAGAGAACTATTTTGTTTCTTATCTTCGCTGTACTCATAGCATCTTTAAAAGTTTTATATTCTATTGTTTTCATTTTTTTTGCCATGACTTTTGGCTTTGGCTTTGGCTTTGGCTTTGGCTTTGGCTTTGGCTTTGGCTTTGGCTTTGGCTTTACTTCAACTATGCTCTTTTGCTTTTCCTTAATGTTTTCTACAACACTGATACTATTTGTTTCCATAGTATCCATTAGTGTAGAAATTTTATAATCCAAACTTTCTCGTTCAATTAATTCATCATAAACCCTTTCAACATTACGAAAGTGCCAAATTTTATAAAACTTATCTTCAGAAAAAGATAAAAGCTTCACTTCAGATATAATCTTTTCTCTAGGTTCTCCATTCTTAATACGTTCTAAAACTTCTCTTTTCAAAAGAGTCAAATAACTCTTGGTATGTTTTAAGGCTGACCTTCGTGTCATATAACCATGTGCAGAAATAATATCAACCCATTTCAGCTTAGTAATCTCCTCTAAAGCTTCCAACCAACGTTCAATAGAGCGACCATTGTTAATTGGTGTAATCCTATTATTAAAAACTAAATCCCCAGCAAAAATAATATTTTTATTTTTTATATAAACATATAAATGGTTAGCCTTATCTTCTAGTGTTTTAATTTGGACTACCATCGTACTAAACTTTAAAACTTTTTCTTTTTCAATATACTCATCTAAAGAAACAATCCGTGTATTAAACATAGCATCTTCACTAAGCTTTGTTTTTAGAAATAAAGACTTTTTAGATTCAAGATGAGTCTGATAACCCTTTGGTCCTAAAAGCATAGCTCCTTGCTCTTGATAAAACTCATTGCCTAACACATGTACTTCATCCCACGAAGTGTTAATTACATATTTTACAGCTAATTTTTTCTTTTTTTGCATAATTGTAAAAGCTTCTTGTGCATAAGTATAGGTAGGTCCACTATCTATAACAAGATAACTACCATCAATTTCAACATAACAAGAGTTAATCATATTCCCACCATTTATATTGTTAACCTGTGAAGGTAAACCAAAAAAACAGTGTATACCATCAGAGATTTTATAAGGTTTTAAATGATAATTAAAACCGTATAAATAGATAGAGAAAAAAAGAAATCCACTTAAGTAACGCATAATGTTCCTACTAAAAAAATATTATCTAATTATTATAGAGTATCATATATTTAATGAATATATCAATACTACTTTATACTGATTGAGAAATTAAAACACCTTCTATTAATTTATCAATATCACCATCTAATATTCCATCTACATTTGTATAAGGAATATTACTTCTTGTATCTTTTATTTGTTGATAAGGAGCTAAAACATAAGAACGAATCTGATGTCCCCATCCAATCTCACTTTTTTCTACACCATCAAGTTTAGCCTGTTTTTTCTCCATCTCATATTCATAGAGACGAGACTTTAACATCTTCATAGCTGTTGCTTTGTTTTTATGTTGACTTCTATCATTTTGACACTGTACCACTATATTTGTCTCAATATGGGTAATACGAATGGCACTCTCAGTTTTATTAACATGCTGCCCCCCTGCACCACTTGCACGGTAAGTGTCAATACGTATATCTTTATCTTCAATAACAATATCGACATCATCATCAATTTCAGGGGAAACCATCACAGATGAAAAAGAGGTATGCCTTTTAGCATTAGAATCAAAAGGAGAAATACGAACCAAACGATGAATTCCATTTTCAACTTTCAAATACCCATAAGCATTTTCACCCTTAATAATAAAACTCACATCTTTAATACCAGCTTCATCTCCTGCTTGATAGTCAAGTCCTTCAACTTTAAACCCTTTACGTTCAGCCCAACGTAAATACATCCTATAGAGCATCTCAGCCCAATCTTGAGATTCAGTACCACCAGCACCTGGATGAATAGAAACAATAGCATTATTTGCATCATGTTCACCACTAAGCATCATTTGCACTTCCAATGCATTAATACTCTCATTTAAACTATCTGCTTCCTCATAAAGCATCTCTAAGGTCTCATCATCTGATTCTGATTTTGCCATCTCGAAATACTCTATTGCATCAGAAACAGAAGTGTTAGCAAATTCATATTTTTCAAGTATTCGTTCTTTTTTTGTTTTTTCTTTCGAGATAATAGAAGCATTTTTAGCATCATTCCAAAAATCTGGACTTTGTTGAATTTGATTGATTTCATTTAATCGAATAGTAATATTATTTGGCTTAACAATATTTTTAATATTTTCCATTTTAATGCTAAGTTTTTTTAACAATTCACTATATTCATAAGCATCCATTGGTAAATCCATTCTTATTTATTATTGTGTATTTTATCAAAATAGTACTAATAAGTAATAAATAAAATAACAACAATAACAAGATTAAATTAGTAAAAAATAAATTATATATAAGTGTAAAATAATTGATGAGAAAAAAATAAAAAAAGAAAGAATTTCAAAGAGG
>JALWLW010000005.1:19546-27195 GCA_027081065.1 Campylobacteraceae bacterium | reverse complement strand
CATCTTTGCCATAATCTTGCTCCATGTATTGGTGAACATGCACGGCTTGTATCTCAGGGTCTTCAAGGATAAGCTTTTCCATATACTCATATTGAGCATCGGTATAAGACCGATTAGAAGAGGTCTTACCCCGTGTATCAAGCAGTTCATGCAGTGCCACCAACCCATTGGCTTCGCAATCATCCACCACTTTCAACCAACGAAACAATTTTGATTTTGTAGGTTTAATACGCTTATATTTACGCTCAACCCTTAAAAGAAACTTTTTCCAATTCTCATTGTTAGGTCGGTTCTTATAGTCACGAATCAAACGCTCTTTATCTAAGGCTTCACGTTGTTTCTCTTCAGAAGCCAACTTCCAAGCCCTAGAGCTTTCATTCTCTTCTGTCTCTATTACTTTAGGTAGAAGCTCTTCATAAACATACGCTCCATTAACAAGCTCAAAGCTAAAGTTTCGTTCTTTTAGTTTTATGGAGGTTTTACCTTGGTCAAAAGCTTCTTCTGTTTTTTTTCTTACCCATCTTGAAGAGACTTGTAGACTCTTTTCTAAATCAGAAGTTTTTAGCATACCACATCCTCCCAAGGTAAAGCACCTATATAAATGTCATCTTTTTTAAGTTGAGCATATATCTTACGAGCAGAACCTTTTTTAGTCTGTCGTTTTGCTGTGGTCTTACTTTTACCGTTTAGAATGTCACTCAACATAGGCTGACTTAGGTTATTTACCTTCGCATACTTGGTAACGGCTAAACACTTAGCGTTAAATCTTTCTCTTAACGTCATGTCTTTAAACTCTTTTTTCAATGTTTCCTCCTTTGGTATAGTTACTGTGATACAGCCGTATGATTGCTCTGACCATCTCTTCATTGTGTCTTTTTATTAAGTATTTCAAATCTTTATTTCTCATATCTTGCTCCTTTTTAAAAACAAGTGAAACAAATCCACTCTTTTTCTGTTTCACTTCAAATACCTATATATAGGCAACATGAGCAAGTGAATCAGGTGAAACAACTGAAACACTCTTTAAAAACCCACAGAAACCCCCTCATGAGTTTAATTACAAGGAGAACTTTTTACGAAGAAGTTTTTTACACCTCATAAGGGGGCATCTGTAGATTCATTAAGGGGCAAAAGCCCCAAGACTCCCCCACGCTATCCAGGGGTCATCTTTTTTTATTAAAGTAATTACTCATATACAGATGTATATGTCACCCACGGACGCATGGGTGAGAAATGTTATATATCACAAGATAAACTTGATAGAGTCCTACTTATAGGACTCTACAAATCTATTTTTTATCAATACGTTTTTAAAAGGAGACGATAAATAGGAAAGCTAGTTTTCGCCACATTTAGCAACAGTAGTCTTCTAGCTTCTTTTAGCTGTTTTACTCCTAGTATCACATTCCCTTTTTTTGCTCTCTCTTTTATCTCATAAAGAATCCCAATCTGAACTCTACTTAATCCTCTTCTCATTATCGAGCCTTTTTCAAATACGAAACACGCATACCAATCACCAAAAGTTTCCCCTCTCTGCTAACCAAATCAACACAGGTGTTCCCATTTTTAGTGTAAATGTTTTTTATATACAAATACATATCAGCATATTTACAATTAGACTCTCTTTTAATCCCTACTCTAGAACCAACCTTAACCACAGGCTCTAAAACCCTTCTCTTCATCTTTGCCACCATAACACACGCTCCTTTCTCTTTGTTCGCGTTTTTATTGTACTTCTTCACTTCTTTTTGTTATACTTTTATGAAGTGATAAAAGAAGTATACATTCATTTTGAGAGTATGTCAAGTACTTTTGAGCATATTCAAACAACAAAGGAACAAATTTGAGAAAAATAGACCCCATTTTAAATAGAATAAAACAAGTTTTAAGGGTTAATACAGATAGAGAGATGACCGAGAAATGGGGGATTAAGTACTCCACACTAGACACATGGAAAAGTAGGGACAAGATACCTTCAAAAAGATTAAAAGAATTTGCTCAAAATGAGAGTATTTCACTTGATTGGGTACTATATGGAGATAAAAATAGCCATATTGAAGAAAATAGTATAAAAAATGGTGAGAAGATGAGAGTTATAGGAGATGGAAATACTACCTTGAATGGTAACATCAATATTAATACTCAACAATTTAATCATGCTGACGATATAGAAGAGATTATAAACCTATTACAGTATGCACCGAGTGAATTTCTAAGTATAGTAAAAGACAAATTGAAAAAATACAAAGAGATAACACATCTATAGTTTTTTTAACAATTAACTGTAACAAATAAATTCGTTTCAGTTGTTTCACGTGTTTCAGTAGGTGTAATCCTATATACTATGGGATTCATTGTGAAACACATCGGTGTCTACCTAGCTGTACATATTCTTCTCTTGTTGCTTTTTGTGCATCAAATAGAAGAATCGTGAAAGTATACTTGAAGTTATATTCTTTAGAAAGAACACACAAATAGTCAGCATATCCATTTCTATTTTGACCATCGTTAAGAACAGAAGCCCATAGTTGAGTATCTTTAGTCCAAACTACATCCATAATTTTCCTTTCTTTTCTCACAACACTTAAATATTTATTTCTTTTAGACTCCGATATTTTCTCTTTTTTCTTTTGAATATTTTTCAGCTCATCTAACTCAATTCTTTCTTCTTCTGTATAAGTAACAATCGGAGTGCTAACTTGATTTCTATTTTTATCTCTTAAGCTTGGAATAACTATAGCTGCAATAATTGCACTCATTAAAGTAAACTTTACAATACTCATTTTAGATACCTTTTTAAATCAATAATATCACAGTTCACATTTTAACTGTAAATATTTTTAAAAAGTAGTTCGTTTTGTTGTTCGCTGAAACGCATTGAAACCAATTTAAGCCATTTTCGTTTCAGTAAATTTAAGAAGTTGTTCAAAAAGACAAAACACCAACAAAGCGTTATTGGTAGCTAAGAAGAAGTAAAAGTTTAAAAGTAAAGTGAAGTAAAGTGAAACGTTTACTAGATACACAGCGATTCAAGAACAAAAACCCCTCTCAAATCCCACAATAAAAACATCGCCCCCGAAACACTACCCATTCTCTTTTTTACTATTCCCCCACATTCAACAAATTCTCTCGCCCCTCTAACTCCTCAACTCTTACCGTTTCAAACTCCTCTGTCAAAGCCAATCGTCCTTTTTGAGAACGCTTTCCTGCATCGGTGATAGGGTCTTTGTAGACATCTCTCCACTCTCCATCGACGCAGATGGCTGAGGCTTTCATGGCAAATCTGAAGGTGTCTCGGTTTGGGGCTTGTAATAACCCTCCACCCATTCCAAAGGCGATGTTGTCAGCAGAGAAACCTTCGTTTTTCAAAATCTCCAATATATCGCGTATCGCTTCTGTGTCGACTCCATCACCTTGGATGATGCGTACACAATCGTCTAAGACAATGTACCCTTTTGAGTTTTTGTACCCTCCAAAGGCTTCGTAGACACGTTTCATGACTTCTAAAACTATCTCTCTAGGTTCTCCAGAATCTGGGCGAATGACCAAGGTTGCTCCACTTTCTTTTACTTTCTCTTTAAGCTCTTTACCCCAAATGTTGCTTACTGCGTTGTAGATGTCGTAAGAGTCAGAAACCACAGCAAAAAGTTTTCCCTCTCCTGCGAACTGCTCTACCATATTGGCATAGGCATCTTTCTCGCCCTCTCTTAACCAAGAGGTCATAGTAGAGTGTTCAGAGGCTGGAATGGAAAAACCTGCCATATCTGCACCGTAGTATCTTCTAGCTCCCATTACCCCTGAAAGGGTATCCGTTCCTTGAAAGTTTACTAAGTGAGCCATGCCACCCAACATTGCCGACTCTTCGCTCGATGTTCCTCTTGCTCCAAAGTTGTGCAACTTAAAGGGTAATTGGGCTTCTGCATTGTCACTTGTGGCTTCTAAATAGCTTTTGATTATCTCTTTAATCTCATACGAAACCGTTGCTACTGTTGTAGGAAACCAAACGGCTCTAAGCAAGGCTGTCTCCATATAAGAGGTCAACCATGGCACATTAGCATCAGTGTTGACCACTTGAACCAATGGAGATTTCAAAGGAACTAACATCCCCTCTTTTACGGCTGAAATCTCTAAAGGCAAGTAACCATTGTAGGTGTCCAAAATGTATTGCCACCCCTCTTTGTTAAACGGCACACCGTGAGCTGTCATAATAGCTTGGGCTTCGTCTACATCTTCTTGCGTAAATGGTGTTAAAAGATAGGCTTTAATAAATGCTTGTAATCCAAAAAATAATGTTTTGTCATACTCACCACCACGTGCTTCGATGTACGAAGAGACATACTCACTCTTTGGTGGGTATTGTAAATAGTGACTTGATTTGTAGCTGTCTGTGTTTAAAATAATGTTTTTCATCGAAAATCCTTCGTATGTTTTAATGTTCTTTACCGTCTTTCGGTTTTGAACGTGTAGGGTGCTGTTTTCTAACGCACCAATTTGAATTTATCCTCTTTTAAATCTTCCTTATCAATTAAAGCCTTTCGGCACAACTTTTTTATTTGCCAATTCACATTAGTGGTGGGTATGACCCACCCTACGGAATTGTAATTAAATATATAACTCCTGATATAACACCTATACCTACTAATATGAAAATCATTTCATTAAAAAAACTATCTTTTTGAATTCCATCTGTGAATATTCCAAAAGTCAAAATTTTAAGAGTCCAATATCCTACTCCATAAAGGATAACACGAAAAAAAATATTTATAAAAAATTCAAATATCCATTCCATTCTCTACCCAACCATCTTATTATATTTTTGTTCTTTACCAAAATTCTCATATTGATTAGACAAAGCCGTAGCAATATCAAACATCAATATAAAAAAAGACAAAACAAACAAGGTATTAATCCTAAAAGTCCAATTTCTACATTTTTCACAAATGATATGAACCAAACCTATAACAACAATGGGTATAAGAAACAATAAACCATTATTTTTTAGAAAAAATATATCTATCGCCATAATTAGCATTATCAAAAATGAGATAATCATATTAGAAAAAAAATGTTTGTTTTTCTTAGCCATTTATTACCCCACCATCGCCTGAACAATATGATAATGGTCTTCAAACATCAACTCAGGCTTCACCTCGGCAAAGGGAACCCAAAAGGCATGGGCTGCATCATCACCACCCTTTACTTTTGGCAGTTTGTCACCTTTTAGCTCTATGAGGTAGGCATGGGTTACTGTTCGACCTCTTGCTGACCTGTATGGGTCGTCAAAGACTTGAGTTTTGGTAATGCTTCCTGCTAACACAGGGGCTGGTACTTTTATGCGTGTCTCTTCTCTTAGTTCACGAATGACTGCTGATTTAAGCGTTTCATTTGCATCTAAAAAACCACCTGGAAGTGCCATTAAGCCTCGCCCTGGTTGTGCTTTTCGCTCTATCATGAGTATGTGTCCACTTTGAACGACTACTGCATCTACAGTTATGAACATTGGGGTGTAGGGAGCGTTGTCCCATGCACTTTTGTACTTTTTGACAAAATGAAACTCGTTTTGTACCTGCTCATACGCTTTACTGTTTTTAAACTTCTCTAAAGCGATGGATACATTGGTATTTAATGCATCGCTTAACTCACCGTTGTCAAAGTAAAGTTCTCTAATATCTGTTGCAGAGATGTTGTTGTAGTTCTCAACCTCTTCTCTCTCCCATTGTGGAAACTGGGTTAAGTAGTCTGAGGTTTCATCTTTTTGATGACCTATGAGACCTATTTTCGGTTTTGAAGCTATCTTAGAGTGAACAACACCAGCGACTAGTTGTTGTACGGATTTTATCCATAGTTGGTCATTATAAGTGTAGTCAAGTAGTGGAAAAGCTAATATCTGTCTGTTCTCTTCATCTGAAAAAACAGAACGCATTAATGCTTCTCGTTCATTGAAATCCCAAGGGTTTCTAACGGTACGTGGCTGATATGCCGAACCTACTAAGACAATAACTTTGTCTGACAATTGTAATGCTTTGCGAATGACACTCTCGTGTCCTGTGTGAAATGGCTGAAATCTGCCTATAAAAATGAGGTAATCATACTTCATCACTAAGCTCCTTAGCGAAATTAAATTTACTCTTTATGGGTCTATCCCTAGAGTAGTACAGCATCAAAAAATCCTTTTGAGCTGTTAGAAGTCTAACATAGTTTTCTTAATTGTGTGGTACAACTTCTATGTGAGAACGTCGTATATGTTCAGGAATAAATTCTTGAGATTCACTATTTAAATTTTCATTTTTTACAGGTATTTTGACAGCTGTTTGAACCTCTGGTTTCGGTTCTGATTGAGTTTGAGTACATGCTGTTAACCCTAAAACAATTATATATAGTGTGCAAATCTTTTTATACATTTTTATATTCCTTGGTTTAATAATTTATAAATTATAGAATGATTGAACTGTTTAGCTTGTTAAAGTGTTTATCTAATTTATAAATTTATTCATAATTTTAATTTATCTGATTTCAATAATACCAAAAATTAAAATAACCATTAACTCTGTTGTCAAAGAGAGTCGTACAGTTCTCATGCTTAAATATTTATCATTTTTTAATGCCATAGCAACTGTGATACCCATCAAAATACCTAAAATACCTACTCTCATTGTCAACTCCTTATTAATATTTTTTAATAATTTAAAATATTATAAAACATAAAAAATAAAATTATACTTAAATATTAAAAAAACTACTAATAAGGGATTTATGTTTAACAAATCCCTTAAGTCTATATCTATAAAGAAGCTACATGATAACTATCATTAATTACTCTTCGACCCCATAAAAAACGTTTTTTATAAAAAGTTTTATCATTAAAATTATAAATAACAATCTTTTTAGCAGCTGAACTGGCATGAATAAAGTTACCATTACCTAAATAGATTCCTACATGAGAAACTTTTCCTGACCTCTTTTTCTTAGTATCAAAAAAAACCATGTCTCCTCGTCTTAAATTATTATAAGAAATAAACTGACCAACTCTTGCTTGATCACGTGAAACTCTAGGAATATTAATACCAGCATCACGATAGATTTTTTGTGTAAATCCTGAGCAGTCATACGTATTTGGTCCTGTTGCACCCCAAACATATTTAATACCTAAAAGCTTTTTTGCATTTTGTTCTATATCATTCACTATGGTTAAATGATTTTTTACATAATTGTTAACCCGTCTTGATGAACTCTCTCTATTTGAAGTAAAAAATTGTTGCTCGATAGGATAAGTTTTAGCCATAGGTAAAGTACGTGTCTCCATTTGATTTATAGTTGAATCAACACCAATAATTTCTAAAGCAGTTAATTTTTCTGGTTTTGGTGAGTTATTAGAACAAGCCGTAAATAGTGTTACAGAGCTTAAAAGCATTAGGTTTCTCAAAGTAGTTGTCTTCATAAGTTTATCTCCTTTATATTTTATAGTATTTGATTTTCTTATGTCCCTAGAGATAGTATAGCAATAATAATGTGTTCTAATTGTGATTTTTTTAAATTTTTTTATCTTTTTAAAACCTTTTGAAAGCATTGTATTGTGGGATATTATATATTGTTTTTCATTTTATATTTATTGTTATTTTTTATTTTATACTTTATTATAACATAAAATT
>JALWLW010000005.1:0-19536 GCA_027081065.1 Campylobacteraceae bacterium | reverse complement strand
TATTTATTAATATTCAATATTTAACTTATCTATAAATATAATAACTAATAAAGAGGTATTTCTAAAGAAAAGAAGTTAAGGAAGATAGAATGTATAATTGTAATGTTTGACTGTACTACAATCAGCTGTAGACTTTTTATCATTAATAATCTCCGAAAGTGTTTCATCGACAATACAATTATCATCAATTTCAGCTACTTTTCCTAAATCTTTTTGAAGATAATAGTATGAGATATTCACATATTCATGTGAACCATTTAAATCTGGTGTAACATGTGCTAAAAGAGAAGGCTTTACATCATAAACAATTTGACCCTCAGCAATACACTCAACCTTTAGTAAATCACCAACATAAATATTATCATTTTTTTCAAATCTCTCTTCTTTACTTTTTAATGTACATGTTTGTGTAATATCTTGACTTACTTTTCCTAGATCAGTAATCTCAGTTGATAAAAGATGCTTCAAAAAAAGCTTATCTCCTAAATCTACATGTCTATGCATAGAATAGACTCTTTTTTCTTCTTCAACAAACGATGTTGTATTAATACTAATATCTGTAAAAAGAATTTCTTCTATTAGTTTACTATCTTTGACTGTAGTAATTTTATTTTGACCAAAAGTTACAATTTCATCATAATGCATAGTCTGTACCTCATCACCATTACGATCAATAGACATAAATGTTTTTGTAAATGATTTTGATGGAAGATACTCAACCATATCAATATCACCCTTACCATCATTTTGAGATGATGTAGAATCTTCTCCTCCACATCCTGTAAATAATATTATCAATATCAATAAAAATAGCTTGTTTCTATTCATTTTAGTAACTCCATATTAGTATGTTTCTTTTAAAAGAGTATAACATAAGCTATTTTATTATCTATTAAAATTTAATTAAGAATAAAGTAAAACTTATTAATGCTAAAAAGATACAAAAATCATTAAGCCTTTAGCTAAATTACTTAAGCGTATGATAATTAATAGGTTTTTTTAGATAAACTAAAAAAGGTCAAGTTAACTATTTAAATTTTGAGGTGTATTATTGTATGAAAAGTATTAAAATTATTTTTACTATTCTCTCTGTAGTGTTATTATTTCTTGTAATAAACTTCTCTATGGAACTTATAAAAGTAGGAGAAGAAGCGAAAAGTTATAAAACTGATTATGCTGAACTTCATTCTGTCAAATATGGTATGTTTAATGCTAAAGCATGGACAACTAAAATTACAAACATCGTCGAAAATAAAATAGAAACTTTTGAAGTAAATTTAAACAATAGAGATGAAATCAAAGGTTATGTTAGTACTATTATTGATACGCTTATCTTAGAAACTGAACGTATTGTTAAAGAACGAAATAAACCCAAAAGTGGTTTTTTTAATAGTATTCTAGGTTCTACAAAACAAATGCTTACCGATTCCATCATAGATTTTCAAGATTTACGTAAACGTGTTCCTGAATTTACAGCTGCTGTTATGGTAGAGATAGAAAAACCAGAAAATCAACAACGAGCTAAAAAATTTTTAACAGAGAAGCTCAAAGAATTTATGAGAAAAAAATTTCAAGTAACAACAGATATGCATAACTATTATGCTTTACTAAAAAAATATAAAGCATCAGATATAAAAGAGTGTAGTCTTATTTTAACTAAAAAAATAGCGTCTAATCGCAATACATTAAATGCTCTGAGCATAAAAATTTTAGTTATTTCTATAATTATTATTGCACTTATTATCACTCAAGGAATCTTGAGTTCCATAGGACTGTTTACTCTTATAGGTACAACCTTAAACTTGCTTGTCACAGGAATTATGCTTCCTATGTTAGACATAGAAGCAAAAATCACCAAACTCTATTTTATTATTCTTGAGCGTCCTATTAGTTTTGACAATCAAATCTTATTTTTTCAATCTAAAAGTATCTCTGATTTACTCACATTACTTTTAGAATCAGGTGAAGTTAAAATGATATTTGTTGGAATATTATTGGTTACATTTTCTATTATTTTCCCTCTTTTAAAACTAATGGCTACCACACTCTATTATTATGCATTGACAAGTATCGCCAACAATTCTATAATACGTTTTTTTACACTACATTCAACCAAGTGGTCTATGGCAGATGTCATGGTAGTCTCTATCTTTATGGCATATCTAGGACTCGATGGTGTGGTTGGTAGTGAGCTTGGAAAACTTGAAGAACAAAGTGACCCTATCAATATTATTACTTCTAATGGAACACATTTAGAAGTAGGCTTCTTTCTATTTTTAGGCTTTGTTTTTTCAAGCTTTATTCTCTCATTTCTCGTTCAAAAAAATAATAAAAGAATAGAAAAAGAAAACTAATGAAAAAAATACTACAAACCTTATTACTTTTAATACCACTAAGTATCCTAGCCCAAGATAACAATGGAGAAAAAATGAAAACATTTTACGATTTCAATGCAACATCTATTGTAGGTGAAAACATCTCAATGAAACGATACAAAGAGAAAGTTGTTTTGGTAGTTAATGTCGCAAGTAAATGTGGTTTCACACCTCAATATGAAGAGCTAGAAGAACTCTACAAACAATATAAAGATGAGGGCTTAGTTATTTTAGGTTTTCCTTCCAATCAATTTGGAGAACAAGAACCAAGAACAGCTAAGGAGATTCAAAATTTTTGTAAGCTAAACTACGATATTACTTTTCCTTTGTTTGAAAAAATAGAAGTGAACGGAGATAATACCCATCCACTTTATCAATTTTTAAAGTCCGAAGCCACAGGTATTTTGTGGACAAAAAGCATCAAATGGAACTTTACAAAATTTTTAATTGACAAACATGGAAAAGTTATTACCCGTTATGGTTCAAGCACAAAGCCTAAAAATATCGAAGAAGAGATTATTAAACTTTTAAAAGAAAAATAGTATCATGAAAAAAATATTCATACTCATTACCTTAACAGTACAACTACTCTTTGGAGCTTCTAGTGAAGAGGTTTTACAATATCTTAGTCTTTCACATTCAGAACAAGAAGTTTTAGGCATAGAACAAGTTTTTAACTCCATGCGTGAAACACAAGAAAACAACGATAGCAATGTGAGTACAACCCAAGTAAGCATTGTGTACCAAGAGTACTTAGAAACACATATAAGCTCTAATGAAATAGATAAAATACTTCAACTCTATCGTCTTCCTATTATGCAGAGGTATGTTAACGAAGTTAAAAACTTTACGATTAACCAAGAAGATATGGATGCATTTTTAGCCTCACTTGAAGAAGAGCCACTTTTAACAGAACGGCAAGATATTATTGAAGACCTTCTAAAAGTACTCGTAAATGAAGAGCTACAACTCAATTTTTACCGAAGTATGATGCAACGTTATGCTGATACAAATAGTAGTAGTGAAAATAATGAAAGTGCCATGAGTAAACAAGAAGAAGGTTACATTAACTCCATGAAAAAATCTGTCAAAAATCAGCTTCTTTATGGTACGCAAGTTTTTTCATTAGAAGAGATGAGAGAGCTCAAAGAGGCTATGGATTCTAGTATTTACAAAAAAATTAAACGTGTTGAAAATGAAGCATTGGTGCAGATTATGAATGACTTTATACGAGGTATCATCTCTAAACCTAAACGAGACTCTATACTTTAGGGGTTTTATAACTGTTTCAAGAAAATTCCCCTATAATATGCCCAATAAAATTTAGGAGAAAAAATGCTGCGATTCGCCCCGTCACCTACTGGTGATATGCACATAGATGACCTTCGAGTTGCTATTTTAAACTATTTGATTGCTCAACAGAAAAATAAGCAATTTCTAGTACGCATTGATGACACAGACACTACACGTAATATTGAGGGGAAAGATACAGAAATCATGATGATACTTGAAAAATTTGCACTCAAGCATGATTTAGTTTTTCATCAAAGTCAACATCTTAATCTCCATCAAACTTTAGCTTTACGCCTATTAAAAGAAAAAAAAGCTTTTATTTGTACCTGTAGTGATGAGACCTTACAAGAAATAGAAAAAACAGCTACTACTCATCACTGTGAGCATTTTACACAAGAGAGCTATGAAGCACTAAAAGCATCTGAAAAAAAATTTACCATTCGTATTCAAAAGCCTAAAAAAAATATTAGCTATCACGATGTATTACATGGAGAGATTACTTCAACCCCCGATGAAGTCAACTCTTTTATCATTCTAACGAATGACAATAAACCAAGCCATAACTTTGCTACAGCTGCTGCTGATATGATGAGTAATATTGACTTTGTTATTCATCATGATACTCACCTCAGTAATACCTCAAAGCAGATACATATTCAAAACCTTTTAGGTTATGAGAATGAAATTCACTATGCACATATTCCCATGATTAGTGATTCAAAAAAAAGAGGGTCTTTACAGTGGCTTTTAGAACAAGGCTTTATTCCTGATGCTATTTTAAACTATTTGATTCTTGTAAACTATGAAGATACGCCTAAAGAGATATTTACCTTACCTGAAGCCATAGAGTGGTTTGATTTAAACAAACTTTCCAAATCACCCCAAAAATTTGACTTAGAGAAGCTTCGTTTTATTAACCGTGAACATTTAAGAATGATGGAAGATAAAGAACTTTCTAAACTATTTGGTTTTGCAGATGAACAGATTGGTAAATTAGCAAAAGTATATCTTCAAACTTGCAGTACTTATAATGAGCTTGAGATAAAACTTCGTCCCATATTTACAAGCAAGGACTTTAATGGAAAATGGGCAGAAGAGATGAAAATCATATCTGACCTCATTTTTCAAGCCCCTGCTTTTGAAACTCTAGAGGAACTACTCAATCATATTACAAAAGAGAGTGGACTTCAAGGTGAAAACCTATTTAAACCACTACAATACCTCTTAACTGGAACAGGAGATGGACCTGAGTTAAGTGAAATATATCCATACATTAAATCTTATATCTTGGAGGTAGCCTCATAATGGAAACTTTACTTTTCGCAATTATTCAACTTATTCACTCACTCATTAACATGTACATTTGGGTGGTCATTATTTCAGCTGTATTATCTTTTATTCAACTTGACCCTAGAAATCCTATTGTCGAAGTTTTAACCCGTTTAACCCAACCTGTTTTTGCATTTGTGCGACAAAAACTACCTTTTGTGGTTTTTTCAGGCATTGACCTTTCACCTATTGTTATTATCTTAGGTTTACAATTTATTGATACCCTACTTATAGGTATATAATTTGCGTTTTGCTATTGTTTTTACCTTTTTTCTATTTTCAATAGCAAATGCTACTAAAACAAGCTACTCTTTTGAAGAGATAAAAGTCATGCCTAGCTCTTACGCTAAAGACTATTTTACATGGCGTTTTATCTCGGAGAAGAAAAGCTCTAAAAAAGAGGCATTAGAAGCCTATTTATGGACAAAACGAAAAAGTTATAAATTAAAAAAATCTATTCATAAAAAACTTGGGTATACCCCAAAGATACCTCAAAAAAAATCTAAAACTAGAGACCCAAAAAATTATATTATCTATCCAGCAACAGCTGCTAAAAAATCTTTAACAGCACTAAAAAAACTCTATAAAAAAATTCAAAAACAGGGTAAATACTCTGACACACTAGCAGTCATGGCATCAGATAGCCCTTTTCAGCAATTAAGCTTACAAAAACCTAGTACACAATGTTATATTTTTAACAATGTTGGCTCAAAATATCGAAAAAAACATTTTAACCATGCTTTTTCTCCCCAACAATTAGAATCTTTAATCCATGAAAAACAATTTAATCAAAGCATTGCCAAAATAGTCACAACTCATGCCTTAGAAAAGACAAAAAAATCCCTTATCTTTATGATTGATGACAATAATCTAAGCTTTCAATCTAATTTTTTTCTTGCCATTAATGCTATAGAGTTCAATAAAATAGAAGTAGCCAAAAACTTTTTGAAAATTGCACGTAAAAAAACAAAATTCCAAAGTAAATTTGACCAAGTAGATTTTTGGTTATATCTTATAAGCAAAAATAAAACCTATTTAAAAACACTTCTAAAAAGCCATGATGTTAATCTCTATACACTCAAAGCAAGAGATATTTTAAATGAAGCCTATCCTAAGGTAGAGTCACCCTCTTTAGCTTTTAAAACTCTTGAAAATTTTGATGTTACTAACCCCATTGATTGGGAAAAAATCAAACTCAAAATAGCTGATAACTCTACCAATTTATCCCAACTTGCAGAGCACTATAAGAGTTCAGAGACATTAGGTATTTATGTCTATATTAAAGAAAAAGAGACAAAGTATCGTGTACCTTATTATGCGATGCCTTATCCTCTTTCTATGTGGGGATTAAAAAAAGAGCGTATTGCTCTACTTTATGCCATAGCTCGACAAGAGAGCCGTTTTGTTCCAGCTTCGGTCTCTCCATCTTATGCCTTAGGAATGATGCAAATTATGCCTTTTCTTATTAAACATTTAGCCAAAGAGCGTAATCAAGAGATTGACCTTAATGAGATGTTTAACCCCTACTTAGCTGTAAACTATGCCAATCAGCATCTCGACTACTTAAATAAATGGCTCTATAATCCTCTATTTGTAGCATATGCTTACAATGGAGGTATTGGCTTTACCAAACGTACCATTAAAAGTCAACATATGTTTAAAGAAGGAAAATACGAACCCTTTTTAAGCATGGAACTTGTGGATTATGAAGAAGCCAAAGAATATGGTAAAAAAGTACTAACTAATTATGTTATTTATGGAAACCTTTTAGGGCTTCAAATAAAGGTTTCTCAGCTTTTGAATAGTTTAAAATATCCCTCCCAAAGCGATCGTTTTCGAAAATAAGTGAGAAGTTCTTTTTAGCTGTCTTTTTAAACTTCACTTTATAATAAGTACTCCAATTATCAACCATAGGCATTTCATAGCGTAAAGGGTCATCTCGTTCTAATTCTATAATTTCTATGGGTTCTAAACCATTTAAAGTTAAAGAGTACCCTTTTTTATTAAACTCATGTTTCTCACTATTTGTAATGTAAATTCCTACAAAAAAATACTCAGCATCTTCCATTTTATTTTTAAATCTTTTATGACAATTTCTTTCTGAAAATACAGGATTTAAATAAGTAGCTGTCAAAACAGCTTTGGTTTCAAAAGATGCCATAAGCTGTGCTTTTTGAGTATTAACCAAACTACTATGATAAATTTCATCTTTAGTAAAGAGTTGTTCAAAATCAGATATATCTTGTTTACCACACTCCTCTTTTTTTGAAGAACATCCAACAATCAAAAATGCTGATGTTAAAAGTAAAATATTTTTATACATGGAATATTAGCCTTTAAATTTCATCTATTTTAACATATTTACTATAAACTTTTATGTATAATCTCTTTTATATGTCTAGGAGTATTATGAAACGTTTTGCTGTTGCTTTTACTGGACCTTCTGGTTCAGGAAAAACCACCCTTGTTGAAAAAATCTCAAAAACTTTAATAAACCAACGAAAAGTTGCTATTATTAAACATGACCCAAAAGACAAAGCCCTTTTTGATACCATAGGAAAAGATAGTCATACCTTTTCAAAAACAGGAGCAGAAGTAGTTGTAACTTCTCCTACAAGAACCACCTATTTTTCACAACAAAATAAGGAACTTGAAGAGATTATTAGACTCTTTAATAATTTTGACATTTTATTAGTTGAGGGATTAAAAAATTTAAATCTACCTCGTATAGCCATTTTTAGAAATCGTATTGATGAGAGCTATTTAAAGTACTCAGAAGCGATAGCCATTGATGATAGCATCGATATTAGGCACTATGATATTCCTAAAAATATTGATATTTTAGATTTAAATAATAGCACACAAATTATTGCGTGGATAGACCAAAATGCCAAACCAGTATAGTACAAGGATAAAAATGAACGATATATTTAACACCATCAAACAAGTTGCCTTTGAAATTGACACTGCCATTAAAACATCTGATTTAGGCTACTCGGACTCTGAAAACTCTTCAGGAGAAGACCAATTAAAACTTGATGTCCAATCTGACATCATTATTGAAAAAGCATTTGCTAATGTAAACTCTGTTAAAGCCTTAGTAAGTGAAGAAAAAGAGGGTGTTTTGGAGTTATCTAAAACAGGTAAATACACCCTATGTTATGACCCACTAGATGGTTCAAGCTTGGTTGACGTTAATCTTTCGGTAGGTTCTATTTTTGGTATTTATGAAGGTGAACTTAAAGGTGAAAACCTTGTTGCTTCTGCTTATGTTGTTTATGGTCCTCGTATTGAGTTGGTCATCGCTACAAAAGATACAAAACCTATGTTGTCTCGTGTCATTGCAGGAGAGTTTAAAGAAATTGGTGAAATCTCTATGAATACAAAAGGTAAACTCAATGCCTCTGGTGGAACACAACAAAATTGGTCTTCTACACATAAAACATTTATTGATAAACTATTTTCAGAAGGTTACCGTTTACGTTATTCAGGAGGTATGGTACCTGACTTACATCAAATTATGCTCAAAGGTGGAGGATTATTTTCTTACCCAGACACAAGTGACAAACCCAAGGGAAAACTAAGACAACTCTTTGAAGTTATTCCATTTGCACTGATGTATGAACAAGCAGGAGGAGAAGCCATTGACAATAAGGGTGTAAGATTACTTGAACTTGTTCCTACTCACCCACACGATACCAGCCCTTGTTTCTTTGGTTCAAAAAGTGAAATCTCTGATTTACGTCAAGCATATGGAGTTTAATTATGAGCGAAAAAATTTTAGATGAATGGGAGATTGAGCTTCAAAAGCAAAAAAAGCTTCTTGAAGCACATATGAAAGAGCTAGGCATAAGCTCTGAGATGGACTGTCCAGACTTTCCTAACTGTCCTGTCCAAGAAAAATATGTTCAAGCCGTCTACAACAGCATGAGTAAAGGTGCTGGTGGTGGGTTTGAGTTTTAATTAAACCTCTCTTTATAAGAACACTTCAAACACATCTCTTCACTACAACGTGATACCTTAAAGCCATCTCTCATGGCTGTAGCACGTGTTCCATAAACTATATCTTTCAAAGAAAATTCTTTCAAATTTCCAAGCTTCATAACAGCCTCATTGTCCAAACAACAAGGAATCACATCACCATTGGCTAAAATACCTATGTGTGAGTCTAAACCTTGACAAGTACCATGACCATAATTTCTATTTTTAAGGGAGGGCCATTCAAAATAGTTATCAAAATGCAATAAAACTTTGTTATCTAAGCGTATACTTTTTTTCTCTTTTGGATTTAATACACTTAAATCTAAATTGACTAAAAACTCTTTCTCTAATAAATCAAATAACTCAGAATTAAACTTCTCTTCGCTCATCTCCTCATCTAAATTCCACATACGTAAATTTATAAACAACTCTTTTTTTTGCTTTATTTTTTCATGGCATAAATTTAAAATAGGCTTCATGTATTGTTCAAAACTTATGCTTGTGTCATTTTTGTTAAAGGCATTAAGTGAGACATTTATCTGCTTAACAGCTGGATGAAAAAGTGTTTCAAAACTATGTTTTTTCATAAAGTAACCCGACGTAGTAAGCATGGCTTTCATTTTGTGTTTAGCAATAATATCTAAATATTGCTCTAAGTTTGGAAGCGTTAAGGGGTCACCTACCACATGACAAGCTATTTCACGAGTAAAGCTCTTGGCTTCTTTTATAATTGATTCAAAAAAATCTAAGTCCATAGTGGTATTGGGCAATGCTTTCGTAGGACAAAATGAACAGCGAAGTCCACAAACATTGGTAAGCTCAACGTAAATACGGTAAAATTTCATAACGAATTATATCAATTTTTAGATACAATATTCGCCAAAGGAAATTTTTATGTCTCGTTTTATTAAATATTTGCTCTCTTTTAGTTTATTATTTTTTATCTTCTCATGCTCCTCTCCTGAAGAAGATAGTAAGAAAAAGATTGAAATACCAAAAAAAATTACCATGCTTTTTGTTACCCAACCCTCTTGCCCTTCTTGTGATAAACTTGAAGTCACCATGAAACTTACTAAACCTAAAAAGCTCCTAGAAAATTATTTTGATGTTCAAAAAGTCTACCTTGGAGAAAAACTTCCCGATGGTCTCATAGCACCTAACGGTACACCTACTGTATATTTCTTAGGTGCAGATAGTGAAGTTTTAGTTGAACCAATGGTTGGAGAAAAAGATGAACAATCGCTGTTAGAGTTTTTAGAAGATGCTCTCTTAGAATTTAAAAATACCTATCATATAGATTTACAAAAAGAAAACAATGAGACAATTAATACTTAACATCCTTACACTCTTAATAGTTCTTAACTTTTCAGCCTGTGCTAAAAAGAAAGATGAAGCAGTTATTGCCTCTATTCCTGAAGCCTCTGGTATCTCTTTTTGTCAAGATACCCAAACACTTATTGTTGCCAATGATGAGGGTTCATTTTATGAACTAAGTACCCAAGGTGAAGTTCTTCTTGAACATAAACTAGGAGACTACGATTTAGAAGGTGTTGTTTGCGAAAAAAATCGATTGGTCTTTGCTGTAGAAAAAGGTGCATTACTACTGGTTAATCGTAAAAGCCTTACAAGTAAAGTAGTCAAAATTAAAGCTCAAGGTTATAGTTATAGCTTAACGAAGAAACGAGGTATTGAGGGCATTACAAAAATAGGGAATTTATACTATTTGAGTATTCAAGCCAAAAAGAAAAAAGATGCAAAACTTTTAGTAGTTAAACTCGGTACAAACTATGCAAAAGTTACAAAAATCATAGACCATGGCATAATAGACGCAGCAGGATTACAATTTCATAATAAAAAATTATTTATCATCTCTGATAAAAAAGATAAGCTCTATGTTTATAATGTTAAAAAAAATAAAATATCTCAAAAAATAAAACTTCCAAAATTTTCCCAAGAGGGTATTACTTTTGATAATAAAGGTTTTGTTTATTTTGCTGATGATGATGGAAAGGTTCTAAAATATTTGAAAAAAAATATATTCTAAACAAGTATTATTTTCTTTTATAGAGATTCACCTTAAGATAATTTCAGCTAATATCTAAACAAGGAGATACTCATGAAAAAAAAACCACAACACAACCTTTTTGGCTACTTTGTTTTTATTTCACTTTTTCTAGGAACTTGTTATATTATTAAAGAAGAGGGTTTTAGCACCATTAATGACTTTTTTTCTTCTCTTTTATTAATTATTTTCTTTTTTTTAGCTTTTTTTATCTTTTTAGCTAACAATGGTCGTCTTCCACATCATAAGACCATGCGTATTATTAAAAAAATGCCAAACTATCTTCCATTTAAACATACGTTAGAAAACTATTTATTAAACCTTATTAGAAAAAAATTTAAAATTCTTGTTCTTATTCGTACTTTAGATAAAAAAAATTATGAATGGGTTCTAAATCAAATTTCAGCTTATAACAGTCTAATTAATAATCCTGCTCTATCCAGTAAAGAATTAGAAGATATTCAATTCCTCTTTGTTGAAAACAATCAAAATGATGTCAAAAGGTTGGTTGAAGAGCTAAATATTCAAGAGTACAACTATATTATTATTACAGGACTAAGTGCCATTTTTAAAGATGCTATTATCTCTCGTGAAAAACTCAATATGGATGATAAAAAATCCATACAAATTATTGGTTCATTAAGCTCTATTAATGATAAAGAGATTCAAAATATTATTGATACTGATGATAATATTATTCGTATCTTTCCTCCTGATTACGATGAAGCAAAAACAGCAATGAGCTTTATTTTCTCAAAAATTAAAAACTCAATGTGTGCTAATGGGGAATGTGATTTTCATAAAGAAAAAAATAATATTATCATCATCCATAATGGAACTTATGGACAAGCTATTAAAGACAAATGTACTTACTTCTTCAATAAGGAGCTTGAGCACCTTGATATTAACACAACCAGTGACTTTTCAGTAAGCAATATTGACGAGTCAATTAAATTTTATTCCTTTGACTACAAACACAATGACCTTCTTTTATATGACCAATTACAAACCCAAGGCATTGAAAATTTTCTTGAAAAATGGAATGGGAAAAATGTTAAAAACCATTTTTACATTATTGGATATGAACCCAATATTTCAATTATATTAGCGTATCTTGATAAAGCATTTGATAAAGTACCCAACCTTAACTTATCACTACTTTTTGCTGGTACATCTTCCATGAATTCATGGAGACAACGTATTATTAAAACACTTTCAAAATCAAAAAATCTTCATAGTGCATTTCCTAAAAAATCTTATTATCTACAACTTCATAGTATCAAAGATGCCAATAGTATTCATAATATCAATCAACTAAACCTAAATCTTTACCATTATAGAATTCAAGAAAAGAATCAAAAGGCAGATATAACAGAAGAGCTTCGACTACTTCTCAATAGACATGAAAATGAGATTAATAATATGTTAAATACTTATTGGAAAAATGAAAACAACTACATAACTACCTTTAGTAGAGACAGTTTACATATTGCCCTCTATGCTATGCGACATGATACAAACTTATTAGAAAGTAAAGCAAAAGTTCTTCAAGAGTATGGTAGAAAAACTGATATTTTAGTTAATGGTGACTCTATTAATCAATACAGCATAAAAATGTTAGATAGCCTCTAAATTACGATTACTACTTTAAAACATAGGTATTTTACTAAAAAAATAACAAATTAAATTAATTAAAAATACAATAGTCATTCAATATACTTTAAGTTATAACTTGATATTATTTTAAAAATAACAAAGGATTATGATATGAAAAATACCATGACTAAAAAAACAGTAGCTACTTTGACAACAATTTTGTTGGCTCAACCACTTATGGCGATTTACACAGTAGACTCAAATGATTGTTATACTCCTACCAATGTAAAAAGTAAAACGATTGATATCTCTAAGTTCAACCATGTTTGGCAAAAACTTCATAGAGATAATAGCAAAGAGCAACAAGCACATTTACAAATGTATATTGATACAACATTAGATAATACTCAAGGAACACTTGATGTTACTAAATTTTCTTCAGTATGGCAAAACTTACATGCAGATAGTACAGAAGGTAAAGAGCACCTAAGTAAATATATGGAAACTCTTTTAGAGAATGCGTCAGAAAGCTATACTTGTAGTTCTACACCATTAGTTTGTAATCCATCAATTGATATTGATAAGTTTTCAACATTATGGAATGAAATAAAAGTCAATGACAATCATTCTACTCACTTAATCTCAGCACTCAACTCGATTGTTGATAGTAAAACTTGTACTAGCATTTAAACAATACACCTTTTTGGTGTATTCCAGCCCACGAAAGAAAAGTAAATTGCTTCTTTCCTTTATTTCCTTTTTCAATGCAATTCGTGGGTTGGAATGTACCAAGATATGCTACAATTTCTCATGAATGACATAGCCTTAGAAAAAATAAAAAAAACCAAAGAATTAAACTTAAACCATGTAGACTTAAGAGGTCTACAACTAACTTCTCTACCTATTGAGCTTTTAGAAATTACCCACATTCAAAGTTTAGCACTTTCATCTAACAAACTAAATGACATCTCACTACTTAAACATTTTCCACATATTAAAAAACTATCATTGACACATAATCAAATAGACGATATTTCAAGCTTAAAACATATGTATAAACTCAAATCTCTCTTTGCAGCCAATAATAAAATAGAAAATTTAACTGCCCTTTCAAATCTTAAGAAATTAAAAAAAATTGTTCTCAATACAAATAATATTAAAGATATTAGCCCTTTAAAAACAACTCAAAGTATTGTCTTTTTAGACTTAACATTCAATAAAATAAAAGATTTTACTCCAGTCAAAGAACTCCAAAAACTAACATGGCTTTCCTTAGCTGAAAACCCTATTGACTTTGAAGCAGCAAAATACTTAAGAAAAATACAACCTCTACTCTACTTTTACCGTTTAGATTATATTCGCTCTCCTGTATTATGTGAATTATAATAATACAATAAAATCACCGTTATAAAGCACTTAAATCAATTACCCTATCAGCTCTCTCTATGCTACTCTGCCTATGAGCAATGGTAATAACAGTTTTCTCTTTCACATAAGCATCTAAAGCTTCAAGTAGTTTTCTTTCTGTTTCATTGTCAAGCGAAGAGGTAGACTCATCAAATATCATCACTTTAGGGTTGTCCAATAAAACTCTAGCAATTGACAAACGTTGTCTTTGTCCCCCTGAGAGTTTTGTTCCATTTTTTCCTACAATGGTGTCTAATTTTTTCTCTAAGCCATCTACAAAATCAAAAAGCTGTGCTACTCTTAACGCTTCATAAATCACCTCATCGCTATAGTCTCGTCCTAATGTCAAGTTAAAACGTAACGTGTTGTTAAACATAAGAGGGGCTTGGAGTACGAAGCCTACATTTTCACGTATTTTTTCATACCCTATCTCTTTGACTTCAATGTCATTGTAAAAAATCTCTCCCGAACTTATGGGGTAGAGTCCAATGAGTATTTGAGCCAAGGTGCTTTTTCCTGAACCTGTTTCACCTACTATGGCTATTTTTTCACCCTCTTTAATCTCAAGGTTTATGTTACTTAGTACTTCTGTTTTTCCATCATAAGAAAATGAAACATCTTTTAAGACAATAGATGCCGATTTTCTGTTTTCAAAAGGGTCAACTTTAGCAACATAGTGTGGCTCTTTTTCTAAAGCCAAAATTTCATTAAGCCGTTCTATAGCTGACTTAGCATTAAAATAGAGATGAATAAAGTTTATGAGCTTGTCTACAGGTCTCATCAGTACCCATGCATAAGAAAAAATTGCCAACATTTTACCAATAGTAAGCATGTTTATAAGTACCATAAAAATACCTAATGCTTTAAAAATATCATGAGCATAAAAACTTAATAATTTTGTAAACTCCAAAGTTATCTCACTCTTAAATCCAAATAAGTAAGAACGGTCACGAATCTCTCTAGCCTGCTTGTCAACTGTTTGTAAAAAATGTTTTTCTCGATTTTGTACCCGTATTTGGTTGTACAACTCTAAACTTTCAGTTAAACTATTTTGAAAAGTTTCTATAGACTCATTTTCTTGTTTTTTCATTTTTGCAACTGAACGAAAAGCTTTTAATAAAATAAAAACACTAATAGGATTTAAAAACAAAATTACCAATGCCAATTGCCAATTGAGAAGTAAAAGAACAATGGAAACTCCAATGAGTGTCAACACTTCAACCACCACTTCACCCACCGAAGAAGCCACAAACTTATCAACGGTTTCAACATCGGTAATGATTTTTGAGGAGACAGCCCCTGAACCTAACAAATCATACTCTCTCATGGAGACTACTTGCAGGTGATTAAGTAACTTTTTACGAATAGTATAGGTGACTTCTTTAGAGATTTTTGTAAACAAGCGTATGTGTAGAAGTGAAAAGAGCAAACCCACAGCCTTTAAGCCCATGGTTACAAGCAGTACAATAAGTATGTAATAAGCAGGTTCACCTATGCTTAAATACTTATCAATTGTCTCAACAATGACCCCACCTTTTCCTAAGATAAGTTCGTCTATGAGTAGAGGTAGAAGTAAGGCAACAGGTAAAACGACCAATGTCGAGATAATAGCTACTGTATTTGCTAGTAGTAGAATTTTTTTATGTTTTATTATTTCTTGGAATATTGATTTTATGGTTATCATCTTAGAAATATATCATATTCCATTTACGTTTAGCATTATTTTCTTTGAATTATAGGAATACGAATAAAATCACAAACCCTATTTGGATCTTGTGTACTTCGGTCACATACAGACATGACAAAACTTGAGCTTACAGGAAAGCTTCTTCCTTCATAAAATTGTGCATCATCAACTTCAAATCCTGCACATTTATAATGATACAAACCTAACATTTGACACTCTTTTTTATAGCTGGTCACTCCTATAGGTAAAGGGAAAGAGAGATACTGAATAGACTGCTGCTGCCCATTAAAAAAATAATAATTGACATTTTTAGCATATGCTGAGTTTTGCCAAGTTAACTCTATACTAAAATTTTGGTCTGCTTTTACAATAGGTACATTATTTTCTAAAGGAAGCACTCCTTTAAAAGATAAAAAGACAAGCTTTGCACTATTTCCTTGAGTATTTCGTGCATACTCAACACCAGCTACTAAAGTTAACTCCTCGTCTGTATAAGAAGGAACAGTAATATTTTCTTCTAAAGGACTATTTATCTCTGAAGTTTGGTTTACTTCTTGCATAAGCATTTCTCTACTACTATTATCTTCATTGCTCCTATTGGCTTCTAAGTTTTCTTCTTTAGGTGTTGTACTATTTGATCCACAAGCAACAAAAAGGCTTAACAAAAATACTAAGTATAGTTCTTTCATCTCATACTCCTAAAAATTAAGATTCTGGACGTGTCCAAATAAAAACTAATACCAATGATAACACAACAAACTGAATGGCTAAAATCATGGCTTTCAATTCTACCAGCAAAGAGACCAGAATAACAAGTCCAATGGAAAATGTAGCAAAATATTTTGCCTTACGGTGAATAGCCCCTCGTTGATGCCAATCTGAAATCATTTTTCCAAATACTTTATGCTCCACCAACCAAGTATGCATTCGTTCTGATGACTTAGCAAAGAAAAAAGCTGAAAAGATTAAAAAAGGTACAGTAGGAAGTAAAGGCAATACAATACCTACAATAGCACAAAATAGCATGATGAAGCCAAGTAATAGCCAAATTATTTTCAAATATTTCCTTAAATCATTAATTATTTTCTTTCTTATACTGAACTATAATTATTTTAGATTAAAAAATATAATTATTTTCTTTATTTATCTATATTTTATAAAAAATATCTTAAAGCTCATAAATCTACACAGCATAATAACTTGCTTTAGGATGATGCACCACCAAAGCAGATGTACTCTGCTCTGGATGTATCTGAAAAGTCTCACTTAATTCAATTCCAAACTCTTCAGGCTTCAACACATCAAACAATTCACGACTCGCTTCCAAATCTGGACAGGCAGGGTAACCAAAAGAGTATCTTGCCCCTTGGTAACGTCTCATTCTTACGTCACGCAAGGTTGCACCCTCATCTTCTTTTAAAATGTCCCAGTCCATTCGTATCTGCTTATGTGCTACTTCAGCTAGAGCTTCTGCGAGCTCCACTGAGAAACCATGTACCATGTTGTACTCTAGGTACTCACCTTTGTCGTAGAGTTCTTTTTCATAGGCTGAAAACTTCTCTCCAGCACTTACACACGTAAGGGCTATGATGTCATGTCTGTCATGTCTAAAAAAATCACTCAATGCTCGGTGAGGTTTCTTTCCTTGTCTTGGGAAATTGAACTTTACGGTGTGTCTACTTCTAACCTCATCAAAAGGTTCTCTACTTACATTGGCATCAACATTCCACCCCTCACTTTCATCAAACAAATACAAATCTTGGTCATCACTTCTACAAGGATAATAACCATAAATAATCGTTGGGTCAAACAAGTCTTTGTCAATAAACTCTTGCTTTAAACGCTCATACGCTGGGTAAACAGTCTCTTCTAAAAGCTTATTATATGCTTCTTTTCCCATTTTGGCTCGTTTGTAACCCCAATGCATTTTAATAACTGTTTTTTGGTTTACCCAATCAAATATCATATTCATATCTAAATCATCTTTTTGAAGCACACGTCTCCCCCAAAAAGGTGGTGTTGGAATATCTACTTGTTCAGGTTGTTTTATCTCTTCAAAAGGAGGAATAACAACAGCTTTTTTCTCTTTTTTCTCACGTTCTTTCATATCACCTGCTAGGCGTGTGTCAAGTCCAACGGAATTGTCTTCATTGTACTTTTCGATTCGACTCATGGCAATTACCCCATCAAAGGCATCACGACAGTAGAAGATTGGACCTTTGTAGATAGGTCTACAGAAGTCATCAACAAAGCTTCGTGTTAACGCTGCTCCACCCAAAAGTACAGGAATGGTTATGCCCATTTCTGCCATGGTCTCTAGGTTCTCTTTCATTACAGCCGTTGACTTTACCAAAAGCCCAGACATACCAATGGCTTGAATATTGTTCTGCTCCATCGTCTCCAAGTAGGTCTCTAACTGAACTTTAATCCCCACGTTTATGACTTTGAAGCCGTTGTTTGAAAGAATAATATCAACAAGGTTTTTACCCACATCGTGAACATCACCCTTAACCGTACCAATAACCAAAGTAGTGTCGGTATCTTTCTCTTGTTTGGTCAAGTAAGGGTTTAGATAATCAACCGTAGCTTTCATGGTCTCTGCTGATTGCAATACAAATGGCAACTGCATCTGCCCCGAACCAAAGAGTTCACCCACCACTTTCATGGCATCAATCAAAATAACGTTTACTATGTCATCAGGGTTTAGCTCTTTTCGTACCTCTTCTACCAGAGGAATCATTCGCTCTTTGTCACCGTCCATAAGAAGCTTTTTAATCTTCTCTTCACTAGAGAGTGCTTCGTAGGCTTCATCTGCCCCTTCATCTTCTATAACAGCATCAGCAAAGTGTTCGATGAACTTAAAGAGCGACTGGTCATCAGGGTTAAAGAGCAACTCTTCACAAACATCTATATCTTCTTTACTCATCTTAGAAAGAGGAACAATGTGCTTCACGTTAATAATAACCGTGGTCAACCCAACCTCTAAACAGTGGTGTAAAAAGACAGAGTTAAGATAACGACGTGCATGAACATCTAACCCAAATGAGATGTTTGAAAGCCCCAAGGTTGAACCTACTTCAGGGTGACGAATATGCAGTTCACGTATCGCCTCCATGGTCTGAATAGCAGCATCACGGTACTCCTCATCTCCTGAACCAACGGTAAAGGTTAAAACATCAAAAATAAGGTTTCTAGGGTCAATTCCATGTCCATTTACAGCCATATCGTACATACGTTCTGCTTGGGCGACTTTGTCCTCTTTGGTCTTTGCCATTCCCACCTCATCAATGGTTAGACAAACAAGAGCTGTTCCGTACTTTTTAGCCAACTTACAGATAGCATGAAACTTCTCTTCTCCATCTTCAAGATTTACAGAGTTAATGATTGGCTTTCCACCAATACACTTTAACCCCTCTTCCATGGTATTGACACGTGTGGCATCGGGCATAAGAGGCAATGGAATCTTTTGGTTATAAAGCTCCATAATCGCTTTCATATCTTTTGCTCCATCTCGTCCTGCAAACTCAACGTTTACATCAAGACAATGCGCTCCATCACGTACTTGGGCTTGACCAACGGTGAGTGTTCCTTCATAATCCGAAGCGATAATTAGCTCTCTAAAGGCTTTTGAACCTGTTGAGTTTGAACGTTCTCCAATAAGCAAGGGTGCAGGTTCTTCAAAAAGCTCCGTTGTGTTAAAGAGTGAAGCAATACTAGGTTCTATCTTCCCTGTAGGCTTTTTAGGTTTAAGCGTAGAAACCGCTTTTTGAAGTGCATGAATGTGCTGAGGAGTCGTCCCACAACAT
>JALWLW010000004.1 GCA_027081065.1 Campylobacteraceae bacterium | reverse complement strand
TGTCGATAGTAATCATTCAAAAGGTGTATTTAGAGCAGGATATTTTAGAGACTTAGAGAGTTACACCCAGCAGTATAATTTACCAAACAGTAGTCATTATGGGATAGAGTTTAATTATGAATCTTCTGAAGTATTTAAAAATAGTTTACCTAAAGGATTTAAAGATGGTTTATATGTAAATACAACATATTTAAATGATATTGACTATTTAACTCTACAGAAAAATAATTTACAACATTTTGGGTTGATTCCTCTACAAGAATCAAGAGTTAACTACTTTGCTCAAGATAATGACTATTATTTTGGACTCAATGCAAAATACTTTATTGATACACGTACTGTTGATGATGATAAAACCCTACAGGTACTTCCCTCTATCCAAATGCATAAATATTTAGAACATTTTATTGTAAGAAACTTAACCTATAGTGCTGATTTTAAAATCAATAACTTTGATAGAAAACAAGGTGCAACTATGCGACAAGCAGAGTTACGTATACCTTTAGAGTTTACGACTTCATTTTTTGATGATTTTTTAAATATTTCTTTAGGAGAAGAGTTTTACTATAGTAAATTCTTTTTTGCTAATGGAGATTTTATGCATGATGATTATCAGTACTATAGTAATATGCATAAAGCTAAAATTTTTACAGATTTAACTAAAAAATTTGATGGATTTGTACATATGTTTCAACCCTCAATCTCTTATCTAAAACCAGGAACTGAAAATCAGTCACCTATAGAATTTTCACAACTTGATGATGAACAAAAAGAGCTTTTTACAGTGGGATTACCTGAAGAGCAGTATCGATTTTCTTTAAGTCAATATTTTTATGACGAAACAATGAAATTAAAATTTTATCAAAGATTGACGCAAAAATATTATGTAGATAGAGAATATAAATGGGCAGATCTTAATAATGAAATGCAATATAACTTTGATGGTTTGAGTATATATAACATTATTGGGTATTCTCATGAATTTGAAAAAATACGCTTCTCTTCCTCTACACTCTCTTTTGTCCAAAAAGATTATAGTATTAGCTTGGGACATAGTTATAAAAAAGTTTTAGCAGATGAGCCTAATACTATCGCAGCAAATGATATGCTTTTTAATTTCTCTTATACTTATAACCAAAAAATTAGTTTTAATGGGGGGATTACCTATAATATAGATGATTCTGAAAGTAGACAATGGAGATTTGGAGGTAGATATTATCGTGATTGTTGGAGTATAGATGCATCTATGCAACAAAACATAATACCTAGTGCTGCAGGACCTATCCCGACAAATACTTTCTTTGTGCAGTTAAACTTTACGCCATTTGGGTCTATTGGAACGAATACTTTTAATCAGTTGCGGCAGTAATGTTTTTGGCAAAAGAAGAAATTGAAAGAGCTTTGGATATATTGCAGTTGCCCAAGTTGGTAACAAAACAAAATATTAAAGAGCAATACTATTTTTTGGCAAAGAAAAATCATCCAGATATTGGTGGAAGTGCTAAAGAGATGGAAGCACTCAATACTGCGTATAAACTTTTGATACAATATATTGAGAATTTTCGTTATGCTTTTGATGAAGATGAGATTAGTAAACAATTTCCAGGAGCAGATTATGTCCAACGATTTAAACCCTAATATCTATTTTGAAGACAGAGAAGATGCTTCTACACAATTGATAGAAACTTTACCACTAGAA
>JALWLW010000003.1 GCA_027081065.1 Campylobacteraceae bacterium | reverse complement strand
GAGCCATTGATTGAAGCACCTGAACTTATGCCTACTACTTGTTGTACGGTACTCACACTAGCAAGTAGGTCTATGAGTTCTTTGTTTGCCCAAACATTGATGTCCATGACATCTTTTATATGAGAGACTTCAACATTATCGAGGGTATTGATTTCCCCCAATACACCAGCATTTAATATAGCAATACTAAAGGAGCGATGCTGAAGAAACTCTCTAATCGTAGCCTTAATCATGAAGACCTCACTTAAGTCATAGGGAAAAAAGAAAAAATGAGGATTGTTTTCAAATATTTTGGGTATTGTTTTACCTATGGCATAAACTCTGTCACCATTGTTTAAGTAGGCTTGTGCCAGTGCAAAACCAAGTCCTGAACTAACACCTGATATGAGTACATTTTTACGACTCAACATTTAGTGTTTCACTGTACTGAATTTTAATTCTTGTCATCTTGTAATCCTTTGGTAATGCTTTATGATATAATTATGCCCAAAAACAGACACAAAGGACAAGCCTTGAGTAGCAAAGAAGCAAAAACTTTAGATGAAAGAATAGATAGAATTTATAAAATGGCAAAAGAACATTATGGGGAAGTGCGTTTTGTGGGGATTAAAAGACATACCAAAATAGGTTGGGTCGCTAAAATCCAATTTGACGAGTTTGATTCACTTATGGCTGAGGGAAAAGATGCCGTTGATGCACTGAAAAATTTACGTAAGAGAATTAAGAAAATCATTGACCGTTACAACATGGTATAACCTAAACTATACACTAAAATCATAAAACTAGCAACCATTTTTGAGCTTAGAGTATTCACATAAAATCATCGATTAGCTACAGCTAACCTCAAATTTTTTGCAAACACTCTAAGCTCAAATCTATCTACTATTTTCATAACTTTAGTATATAGATTAGGTTAGAACTAAAAAAAGAAATAATTGGACATATAAAAGTATGAAAAAAAATATAATTATTATAGGGTTTATGGGTGTTGGTAAAGGTACTACTGCACGGGCTTTTAGTAAAAAGTATGGTACCTACATCATAGATACCGATGATCTCATAGAATCAAAAGAGAACAAAGAGGTTAAAAAAATCTTTGAAAAAAAAGGTGAAGCCTACTTTAGAGAGCAAGAACAAGTTACAGCAGACTGGATAGAAGCATGTGTAACAGGTACACTTATCTCTTGTGGTGGTGGGTTTTACAAGGTAAATAACCTTAAAAAACTGGGTACAGTTGTGTTGCTTGATGCTTCATTTGAATGGATATATAATCGCTTGAAAACTGCTAAAAATGCTAAAGCAAAATTGGCTAAACGTCCTTTGTTTTCTGATGAAAAAAAGGCAAAAGCACTTTATAAAGAGCGTAAAAAAGCCTATAGGAAATTGGCTGATGTGGTAGTGGATGTGGAGAATATGACGCTTGATGAGCAGATTGCATTTATTGCTAAGAAGTGTAAGGTTTAGGTCGAGGTGTCCTCTCCCCGACATGAGTTTGATTATGATGTAATAATATTTCCTTATTCATCTATCTGTGGTGTTGTTATTCTCCTTACTTTTCTAGAAAAGTAAGCAAAAGTCGTCTCTGTTCTCGAATCGCGTTGCTTACAAGGTTGTTCACAGAGACAAAGACAGACTTCGTCTGATTAATAGAATGCTACGCTTGTTTTCTTTCCCAGTATTCCAACCCCTTAAATCCTAAAGATAACAATCCGAAAATCATCATGGTACTTACCATGCAGTAGGGTGCCTGTTCTATAAATGGGGCAGGCGATTGTGAGAT
>JALWLW010000002.1:782-8237 GCA_027081065.1 Campylobacteraceae bacterium | reverse complement strand
CTCTACAGGGCTACCTGCCCCCTCGCATACTACACAATCATAACGCTCACTTAAGTAGGAGAAGGCTTTGTCTACAGCAGGTTTTAGCATATCTAGGTCACGATAGTACTCACGTACATCTTTAGAACCAATAACTTTTCCATTTACAATAAGCGAAGCAGAACTTTTCTGTCCTGATTTTAGAAGAATTGGGTTCATGTGGTACGAGGGTGGGGCAGCTAAAACCTCTGCTTGGAAATATTGGGCAATGCCAATCTCAGAGCCATCAGCACACACTTTGGCATTGTTGGAGACATTTTGAGCTTTAAAGGGGGCAACGGTGTACCCTGCCTTTTGAATGATTTTTCCAATAACAAAAGTGAGTGTAGATTTTCCAGCATCACTGGATGTGCCGAAGATGGAGATGTTATGCAAGTAGTGACCTTTTTTTGTTTTACTTTAATAGTAACTCTATATAATCCCTAAAATTATAGTAGAAAGGAAAAGCCTTTGCAAGAGCCAAAAGAGTATCAACAACGAGAGAATGAAGAACGAGATTATGAACGGGAATTGTTTTATCAAAAAGAAGAAGTACACCAGCAAGAGTTGAAGTCTCTTAAGAAACAGATATTTGTTTCGAATTTAAAAGCTTGGATTATTGGTTTTATTTTAATAGCAGAGATTATTTTCATAGGTTCTTACTTTAAAAAGTCAGGTTTGTTTGGAGAGGTGAGTACCTCACTTAATAAAGTAGCTGTTATTCATTATAATGAAGAAGTAACAGAAGCGTACACTACGACAGTTATGGAAAAAATGGATGAGCTTTTAGAAGATGATAGTTTTAAGTCAGTACTTTTTGTTATGGGCTCACCAGGGGGTAGTCCCACAGCTAGTGAAGAGCTTTCAGAGTATTTAAAAGCATTTCAAAAAGAGAAAAATGTAACGATGTATGTGGACTCCATTGCTGCTAGTGGGGGGTATTATATTGCATCAGCTGTGAAACCTCTTATTGCTAACAAAAATGCCATTGTTGGGTCTATTGGGGTGATTATGCCTCATTATAATTTTGGTGAGTTGGCAAAAAAAGTGGGAGTAGAAGAAGATTTTATGGCAGCTGGAAAGTTTAAAAAACCCATTTCTATGTTTGATAAGATTGATGATGAAAATAGAAAGTATATGACAGAGCATCTTTTAAAGCCTACTTATGAGAATTTTGTACAATCTGTTGCCGACAACCGTGGTTTGAAAAAAGAAGATATTTTAGCTGTGGCTGAAGGTAAAATTTTTGTGGCAAATGTTCCAGAGATTAGAGGGGTATTGGTTGATGAGATTTCATCTTTGTATCAAGTCAAAAAACAAATTCGTGAATCTTTTGAAGATGAAGTGGACTTTGTAACAGTGAACTTAAACAAAAAAGAAGCATTTTTCCCAGCTGTTAAAGTGGATTTAGATTTAAATAGAGCATTAAATAATTTAAATATACAGTAAAATTATAGATTTACTGTATATTATTAACAAAATCAGACAGATAATAACTTAGTTGTATTATAATTTTTAGGTGTAAGATGAAAATAATTTGTTTTACACAAAAACTATAAGAAGGTTATCAAAATGAGAAAGATACTCATAGTCTTACTTCTTTTAACAGTTCACTCTATGGGAGAGTCAGTTCAAAAAGATGAAACGGCTCTAACACAGGAAGAGAGATTTGAGATGTTATTTGGTGAGACGATGTTAACGCTAAGAACGATGGAAAAAAGTCGTCCTTCAAGAGTTGCGAGAAGTACCAGAGTACCTGAATTACACATGGCACCGATGGTTGAAGAAAAGCAGAAGTTAGTTTCTCGAAAGAGAATGACTTATCATAGAATGGCTAGAGTCTCTCGAACAGAGTTACCTAGGCAAAGACGAAGTAATTTATATATTACATTAAATTACTAGTCCTCTAATAGAGCTGAAGGTTTTCTCCCTTTATCTCTATTAAATCTTTCCTTGTATTTTATAAATTAGCATTCCCAAATATTCATGCCATGCATGTTCCATTTTTAAAAGTTGTTTGCTTTGAAATATAGACAAAAATCCATCTTCTTCTACTCTATTAAAGTCTGCTGGTGCAGCAATGGGATTGAGCCCAGCTTTTTGAAAAAGACGCATGGCTCGTGGCATATGGTAGGCTGCTGTTACTAAGATAAAAGGTTTGTCTCCTACACGATTTTTCATGTATTGAACCTCTTCAAATGTTGTTTTTGGTTGTTCTTGCATGAGAATTTTTTCTTTAGGAATACCTGATTCTATAAGTTTGGTTGCTGTCTTTTGAGCATCTGAGATGGGGTCATGTAGAGAGTATCCAGAGGTGATAATTTTTACATTAGGGATTTTATGATAAAGCCTCAATGCTTCCCATGCACGTTTATCTCTGTCTCCTCCTAAGAGCAAAATATATTCGATGTTTTGAGGTATGTCATTTAATTTTGAGTAGGAACTCTCTAATGGTTTTAAGAGTAAGTTGGCAAAAGGTGCCCAGCTTATTAATGTAACCCATAGTAGAGAAAAAATAAGATATCTCTTTGCACTCTTAATATTGTTTTTGTAAAGAAAGAAAAGAGCAATGAGTGAAAATAGGATACCTATGAACCATGGCATTAACATCACAGTTAGCATCTTTTTTATCATAAAGCTTAGTTCTACATTCATCTATTTTATCCTTAGTGTAAGACCCAATTTTACTTCATAGACTTCATCACAAAAAGAAGCCAATTTTTGACCTATGATGCCTGTTCTGTCAACAAAAGTACGACTCTCTTTGTCTAGGGGAATAATACCTGAATTGACATCATTAAGTACAAAAATGATGTTGCTATCTTTTTGTGCCAATGCTTCAAGCTCGTCAAGTAACATCTCTAATGGTTTATCTAAAGTATTAAGTATCCACATTGAAATACAGTCAATAAGGTAGCTCTCTTGCTCTTTAACAATAGCATTTAATTTAATAGGCTCTTCAATACTTTGAAATTTATCTTTACGTTGTGTTAAATGTTGATTGATACGTTCTTGCATTTCTGTATCATTATAGGCATTATAATAGGTTGCTACATAAATAGGCTTTTTATAAATAGCTCTTTGGCTAGAGAGTTCCAATGCTTTTTGTTCAGCGAGTTTACTCTTTCCTGATTTTTGTCCACCAAAGTAAAGGATTCTCATTTAGGCTAAAAAACTTTCAACTTGCTTTGTAATACTTTTGGTTGTTATGTTATTTAAAAAAGCATACATTAACGCACCCCCAGCACCCACACCCTCTTTTGCTTCCCCTTGGTCATAGAGTTTAAGGGCAGGGTGTTCACTCTTAGAGAAATCAAAATCAACATAATAGGCATTAATAGGAAAATCCACAAGTTCTAGTAGAGCTTTGATATTAGAATTTTTGTCTTGAGCTATCCATTTGGTTGTACATAAAGCAAGGTTAGAACTTTCAAAAGCTTGATTTAAATGTTTGTTAATGGAGTTCAGCACTAAGAGTACAGATGCCATCTGTGTTCCACCTGCTAAGACAATTTTGGTTTTGTTTTCTAGTCCCATAATAAACCCTGCATTAAAAATAAGCATATTATCTGAAACTTTTGAGAGTACATCAAAAATATCATCATTTTTATTAAGTTGAGAAAGTGCAAGGTTTAGAGTATTTTCTCTAATATCGGAGGGAACTTCTTTAAAGGAAGAAGAGAAGTATGCTTTTGCATCATAGCCTAATGCTAATGCCGTAGCTCTGGCTGTGGTTGTTCCTGATGGAACAGATTCTCCTAAAATCAGATATTCATCTTTACAGAGATACTCTTTTCCAAATTTTACACCTAACTCAAAAACTTTTTTAGCATCTATTTTTGCACCTGTAGCAATACTTTGGCTAGGTGTTAACCCAAAACTGTGAATGGTAACAAGGGTATTTTTAGTTTTTACTTCTAAGCCTAAATCTAAAAGCTCAATATTTCCAAAAGGTGAAAGTAATTGAACAGCATGGGTCATGAGTGCAGGAGTAGGAACACCTTTAGGTGTTTCGGCAATATTTTCTAAACTGTAAACTTTTCCTGTACAAAGGAACTCTGCATCTAACGTAGGAGTAAGGTAAATTTTCCCTGGAATCCCAGCTTGAGTAATGCCTGTTATGTTCGCTGTCTTTGTATTTGATAAGGCTAACATAAAGGTAGCCTTTTTGGTTTTTAGTGCGTCTAAAAAGTCTCTAGTTCCAATAATAGTTTTAATCATGTGTCTACTTCAATAAATGGTTTTTGGAAGTATAACCAAAAATTTACAATATTTTTACACTCATATTGTTATACTTCAACACTTAATTTAAAGGATTTTTTATGAATAAAATTAAAATAGTAACAATGGTTTTAGCGTTAATGACAACATCAGCATTTGCAGATTTTACAGTAAAAGATTTATTTGTCTCAGGTGGAACAAATAAACCTGTTAAAACAGACAATAACAAACCACACGACTGTCAATAAAACTTTAAATATATTTATCTATTTAAAAACTTTTTTAAAAAGTAGTTAATTTATTTAACTGCTTTCTCTTCTTATACTCTTTTTTTTCAAAATTATAAATATGCTAAAATTTCATCAATATATGTTAAAGGTAATAGAATATGAAAATTGTATTGGCAACGGGAAACCGAGGTAAACTTAAAGAGTTTAAAAAAATGTGTGATACGGAGGTTATTGCATTTTCAGAAATTTTGGGAGAGATTGAGATTGTAGAAGATGGGGAGACTTTTAAAAGTAATGCACTCATAAAAGCACGAACCATTTATGAAAAACTACAAGATACCAATGCCATTGTAGTGTCAGATGATTCTGGTATTTCTGTACCACTTTTGGGAGGTATTCCTGGAATTTATTCTGCTAGGTATGCAGGAGAGGGTGCAAGTGACAAAGAAAACTTATACAAATTGGTTGATGCTGTAAAATCAAAAAATATAGAAAAAACCCCTGCTTATTATACTGCTGCTATTGCCATTGTGAGTCAATATGGAGAATATGTTGTGCATGGTTGGATGCATGGAGAAGTCCTAAGTAGTACACGAGGTGAAAAAGGTTTTGGATATGACCCGATGTTTGTGCCTTATGGATACCATCAAACTTTAGGTGAACTTGATGATGAGGTGAAAAAAAGTATCTCTCATAGAGCCAAAGCTTTGAGTTTGGCAAAACCTATCATAAAGATGTTGCAACGCTAAATTATTGGCTATAATAAGTCGAAAAAAATAAAGGAAAAAGAATGATTATTAACGTAGTATCAGATATTATTAAAGCATTAAATGCAGGAGTATTGGATAATAGTAAACCTTTACATGAAAATATATCGAGCTTAATGAGCGAGACCTCATTTGTATGGCATAAAGATTATACCATTGCTGTAGCAAAAGATAACTCTAAAACCAAAGTAGCCAATTTTATGGTTTGTGATAAACTCGATGAGACAGAACAGACCTTTAAGGTAAAAAGAGAAAAAGATTTTTGGAAAAAGCTTCAACCAAGAGAAGACTACAAAGTCGTAGTAGAGTGTTCACTTTTTTCTCGTGACACAACACTTTGTAGTATTGAAAAAGTTGGAAGAGACATTATGCGTTCACGCAAAGAAGTACCAACTGTAGCAAATGGTGGTTTTGTATGGGTAGTACATATTGGTCCTCAAGAAAACCTTGATAGTCTATTTCAGCTCTATTTTAAAGAAGACTTTATTACTTTAAATCAAGATGAAGCAAAATACTATATTGGTTGGACAGAAAATCTTAAAAGCTTAGACATGCGTCATTTTATTTGTGACCCAACAGCACCAAAAGTTAAAAATGAAATTGTAGATTTCTCTGCTGAGGTTGAATATGATGCGAATACTAAAGAGTAAAAGATGACAGATGGAACAAAAAGAGTTAATATTAAGTTAGGTTCTGAAGTAAATATTGTGCTAAAAGAAGATCAAGATACAGGAGATTTAACTTGGGGGATTGTACGTGATATTTTAACTAAGTCTAAAACGCATCCTCATGGGATAAAAGTTCGACTCTCTACACGGGAAGTAGGACGTGTAAAAGAGGTATTAAAATTTTAAACTTTTGAAACTATTGAAGAGAATAAAATATAAATAATTTATCAAGTGAGATATAAGTAATTTTACCTATAATAAATTCATAAAAATTATGGAGAAAAAAATGGTATATACTGCAATAATCGCATTTATTTTAATTAGCATGATGTTACTTTTAGGGGGGAATAAAAGTGAACATACTATTCACAAAGAAAAGACTCCTAAAGTTGAAGAGAAAGAAGTTTTATTAGTTAAAAATATTGATGAACATGTAGCAATAGAAAAAGAAACTCCACAGAATAAATTTTCATTTAAAGAAGAAGCAAAAGCCCAAGCCGAACGTCTAAAACAAGAGAAACTTGCTAAAGAGAAAGCAGAGAAAGAAGCTGCTGAAGCTAAGGCAAAAGAAGAGGCACTTAGAAAAGAGGCTGAAGCAAAAGCCCAAGCCGAACGTCTAAAACAAGAGAAACTTGCTAAAGAGAAAGCAGAGAAAGAAGCTGCTGAAGCTAAGGCAAAAGAAGAGGCACTTAGAAAAGAGGCTGAAGCAAAAGCCCAAGCCGAACGTTTAAAACAAGAGAAACTTGCAAAAGAGAAAGCAGAGAAAGAAGCAGCTGAGGTTAAAAATCCTCAAAAGCATATACCTACAGCAATTGTTCCTATTGCTCCTATTCATTTACTTCAAGTTGATGAAGCTAGTAAAAAAGAGGTAATTGAGAAGTCAATAAATAAAGTGACTGTTTTAACAAAAGATATCATTATTCCTTCTATTCCTAGTGTTCCCAATGTACCAAGTAGCTCAATTATTAAATTAACATCAAAAAATAATTCCAATGTATCAGAGATAGAAAAGTCCGATGCTAATAATCAAGCACTTGCACTGTTGGAAAAAGAGAAACGTTTAAAAGATGAAGCTCTATTAAAAAATAAATTACTTTCTCTTAATTTAATACAAGTACAAAAAGAGAAAGAAGCATTAGCAGCCCAACTACTTAAAGTAAATCAACTCGCAAGTGTAGGAGAGAAAAAGACACGAGCATATGAGAAAGAGACACAAGCAAAGATAGAGGGATTAGAAGGACAACTTTTAAAAGTAAAGAAGTTAGCAGAACAAGGTGAAGCACAAGCACGAGCTTATGAAGAGAATAAAAAAAGAGAGATAGCAAATTTAGAGGCAAACTTAACTTCACATATAGAACATGAGCAAAAGCTAGAAGCCCAACTACTTAAAGTAAATCAACTCGCAAGTGTAGGAGAGAAAAAGGCACGAGCATATGAGAAAGAGACACAAGCAAAGATAGAGGGATTAGAAGGACAACTTTTAAAAGTAAAGAAGTTAGCAGAACAAGGTGAAGCACAAGCACGAGCTTATGAAGAGAATAAAAAAAGAGA
>JALWLW010000002.1:0-682 GCA_027081065.1 Campylobacteraceae bacterium | reverse complement strand
CTTCACATATAGAACATGAGCAAAAGCTAGAAGCCCAACTACTTAAAGTAAATCAACTCGCAAGTGTAGGAGAGAAAAAGGCACGAGCATATGAGAAAGAGACACAAGCAAAGATAGAGGGATTAGAGGTTAATCTAACTAAGTCTATTGAAGATAGGAAGAAGCTTGAGCTTGAACTTAAAAAAGCCCAAGAGCTTGTAAGTATTAGTAAGGTTAAGGTTAATAAAGAAATACAAAGTTTACAAGCTATAAATGAAGATTTAGAAGAAAATTTAACTTTACAAGTTAAAGAGAAAATACGTTTGACAAAAGCAAATGCTAAGTTTCCTGAGCAGATTGATTTGTTAATAGCTATTGCTGAGAATGGTAGTAAGAAAGCTGAAGAGGAATTTAGCAAGTTAAGCACTGCTAAAGAGAAACTTGAAAAAGAAATTACAACTTTAAAGATGGCAATAGTAGAATCAGAAGAGAAAGTTAAAGCCCAAGCCGAACGTCTAAAACAAGAGAAACTTGCAAAAGAGAAAGCAGAGAAAGAAGCTGCTGAAGCTAAGGCAAAAGAAGAGGCACTTAGAAAAGAGGCTGAAGCAAAAGCCCAAGCCGAACGTCTAAAACAAGAGAAACTTGCAAAAGAGAAAGCAGAAAAAGAAGCTGCTGAAGCTAAGGCAAAAGAAGAGGCACTTAG
>JALWLW010000001.1 GCA_027081065.1 Campylobacteraceae bacterium | reverse complement strand
ATGACAGCGTTTTCTACCTCTGCTACTGCTAGTTCAAAACCTTTTTGAAACTTTCCTATGTGACCATTTCTTGTTAAGTGTCCCTCAGGAAAGAGTGCTACCATATCGCCGTTGTTCAGAGCTTCGCCAACTGATTTTAGAGCATTTTTTCCACCACGTGTTGAGATGGGAATGGCTTTAAAAAACTTCAATATTGGTTTAAAGTACCAAAGGTTGTAGTAGTGACGGTCGATAACAAAACGAATAGGTCGTGGTGAAGCTATCTGCAAAAATACCCAGTCTAAAAACGAAACGTGGTTTCCTAAAAGTAGAACACCTTTTTGAGCCTTTAGATTCTCTAGCCCTTTAACCTCAATGTCATAAAAAAAGCTAAAGCCAAGTCGTACCACAAACTGCACCAACTCATGAGCCAAATACTTTAACGTAAAGGCAAACCCAAGCAGTGCTACCACAGCTACAAAAACAAAGAGTGAAGAGCTGTCCAACCCTGCGTAAGCAAATGCTGTGGTTAAAAATAAAAAACCAAACATAAAGACATTTTGCATAAAGTTGTTACCTGCTAAAACTTTTCCCATCATGCGTTTTGGAGTTAAAAGCTGAATAATGGTGTTCAAAGGGACAATAAAAAGCCCTGCAAAAACACCATAAAGGAAAAAAGTAAACCCAATAGTATAGAGTGACTCCAAAGTAGGCAACATAAAGAGTGTAAGCGACACCCCAATAGCCCCAAAAGGAATAAGCCCCACTTCTATAAAACGCTTAGAAAAACGTGCAACAAGCAGAGACCCTGCAACCATTCCAAGACCTGAGAGTGCTAAGAGTCCATTAATCATAACCGTGTCATCAATAGCTAAACTCTCTTTTACATACGCTCCAAAAATCGCCATAACCAGTTGAGATATTCCCCAAAATATAGAAAGACCAATAATGGAGAGCCACACCGTTGGTGACTTGTGAAGCAGTTTGAGGTTACCTTTTAAATAGGTGGTATTAAAATACTTTTTCATTTGGAACTTCATGCTCTTTTCACCTTTTGCATGTTTACTCAGTTTTAGAGCAAACATAAACTCAGCAACCGAAGCCAAAATAAGAGCAAAACCTAGAGGGTAGATGCTTTGTAAAATCTCCGAAGGAGTACCTGCCTCTGTAGCAAGTAACTTTTCAAAGAAAACAGAGTAGACAATCCCCCCTGCCAAAATAGCCACAATGGTTACCGACTGCACCACCGAGTTTGCCGAAGTAAGTTGACCTCTGCCAACCATCTCTTTGATGAGACCATACTTTGCAGGAGAGTAAATCGCCGATTGAGCAGCCAAAACAAAGGTTAAACCAAAGGCAATCCAAAACCAACCCATAATGTATGAGAAAAGAATAAGCGTTGTAATCCCTATGGCAAAAGCAGAAGCCACTCTGATAATCTGTACTTTAGGGTACTTGTCACTCATAAAACCCGAAGGCGAAAAGAGTAATATAAACGGCAGAAGTATTAAAGCATTGACAATCGCTGTCAGCACAATAAGCTCTGAACCATCATACGACTTTAAAATGGTATTTTGCAATACAATTTTATGCCCTAAATCGGTCATAGCGTTTAAAAATACAATAAGTATATAGGGGGTGAACCCTGTTATTTTAAATAGTTGTTTCATTTTTAAGCTCCATCTGCTTTTGGTGTTCTTTCATCGTATGCATATTAAATATGTAAGGCTTTAAGGTTAAAATAGAATCAAAAAGAAGTTCATAATGTTCATTATTTAAGCTCTTATCTTGTTCCAGCATCTCTGCTCCTAATTCATACTCAATTTGAGCTAATGCTTTAGCTGATTTCACATATGCATTAAAAAGTTCTTCTTTTAAACCTAATTTTTTAGCTCTTTTAAATAAGCCCACCAACTTCAACTCTTGTGTTGAAAATCCTCGTTCTTGTTTAAAAAGTAAACCTTTTTGAAGATAATAATTAAGTTCATCGCTACTCAATTCACTTAGTTCTAAAAAGTCCTCATCATTATACCAGTGTAAATCTTTTTCACCAGACATAAGTTCAAGGGAACGCAACATCATAGAAAAATCATCTGAAAAATCAAATTTATTTTCTTGAAAAACAGTTTGAATTTGAGCAATACTATAAGAAAATTGATTTTGTAAATATTTTATAAATTTAATAATATTAATACATGACTCATCATAAAGATGCAAATTTGGCTTAGGTTTTTGAGGTTCAGGAAGTAAACCCTCTTTTACATAAAAAAGGATGGTTGACTTACTCTCTCCTGTCGCTTCCATGAGGTGTTTCATTTTTAATGCCATAAGTAGCTCCATATAGTTAGGTAGTTCAAAGTATAGATGAAAAACAATAAATTGTCAAGTGTTAGGCTACACTTTTATTTTAATTTTTAACTCTTACACGATTCTAAATCTATTTAGCTATAATTTTCATAAAAAATGAATAAAAATTAAATGGATACCTCAATGAAAAAGATTTTACCTTTTCTAATTTTTTCCCTTATTAGCACTCATGCACAAATTATCGATGCCATTGCCATAGATGTTGAAGGTGAACCTATTACAACACTAGAAATAGAAGCTGTACAACAAAAACTAAAAATGTCAAAACAGGCTGCTGTTGAGACACTCATTAAAGATAGATTGGAAAAATCAGCTATCGATAAAGCAAATATTGTTGTCTCAAGAGAAGAACTACAAGCCAAAGTAAATGCCATTGCCTCTGCAAAAAATCTAACTCAAGGACAAATGCAAAAAATTCTTAGAGAAAAAGGCTTAACTTGGGAAAGCTATTTAGAACAATTAACTACCGAAATAAAAAAAGAGCACTTTTTTCAACAAGTTATTCTCTCTACTATTGAACGACCAAGTGAAAGTGAGCTTGAAGAGTATTATGAGGCACATCAAGCTGAATTTTCAAATGCTCCTAGACAGATGAGTTTGGTTATTTACAAAAGTAACTCAGCTTCAGCCTTGCAACAAGCCATTGCAAACCCTTTGCAACCAACCAATGGTGTTGACAAAGAGAATGTCTTAGCCTCTTCAAATGAGATGAGTCCTGCTCTATTAAATTTAATTGAGAGTACACCAGTTAATTCATTTTCAAAACCTATCAATACAGGGAAAGGCTTTATCGCATACTACGTCAAGTCTAAAGGTTCTGCACAAGTGGGTTTTGCTGCTGTAAAAAATGCTGTCATGGCACGTTGGATGCAAGAACAACGCATTCAAGCAGGAAGAGACTTCTTAAACAAACTCAAATCAAACGCAAACATTCGTGTTATTCGTTTATAATAAAGGATTAAAACAATGGGATTAAAAGCAGACTCTTGGATAAGAGAACAATCAATTAACAATGCGATGATAAGCCCTTTTTGTGAAGCATTAAAAGGAGAAGGTGTTATCTCTTATGGGTTGAGCTCTTACGGATATGACATACGTGTTTCTGATGAATTTAAAATTTTCACCAATATCAACGCTGAAGTGGTTGACCCAAAAGATTTTAATGAAAATAATGTCGTAGATTTTAAAGGTGAAGTATGTATTGTACCTCCTAACTCTTTTGCTTTAGCACGTACCATAGAGTACTTTAAAATGCCTTCAGATACTCTAGCCATTTGTCTTGGAAAAAGTACCTATGCACGTTGTGGAATCATCGTCAATGTCACCCCTTTTGAACCAGGATTTGAGGGGCATATTACTATTGAAATTTCAAATACTACCCCACTTCCTGCTAAAATTTATGCTAATGAGGGAATTGCACAAGTACTCTTCTTGCAAGGTGATGAACAATGTGAAACAACCTACTCTGACAGACAAGGAAAGTACCAAAGTCAAACTGGTATTACATTGCCACGTATACTTAAAGAGTCCTAATAGAGTTTTTTAAGTCTATTAGAATATAATAATCTCTAACAAATTTATTACAAGGAAGTACCATGGGTTTTTTTGATTTTGTATCAGACGCAGGTAAAAAGTTATTAGGAAAAGGCGATGATGATGCTGCTACTATTAAAGAAGAGATAGAGAGTAGTTTTGAAAACTTACCTGTTGATGGTCTAGTCGTAGAAGTTGAGAATGATTTAGTCACTTTAGCTGGTATTGCACAAGACTATCCAACACGTGAAAAAGCGATTTTAATTGCTGGAAATATTGAGGGAATTGCACAAGTAAATGCTGAACAGTTGGTCACATTAGAACAAATTTCAGCAGAGACAGTAAAAGAGATTCCTGAAGAAATTTTTTACACCATCGTTAAAGGCGATACCTTATGGGCTATTGCTACTAAATTTTATGATGATGGAAGTAAATACACACATATTGTCGATGCCAATATAGAAGTCATTAAAGATGCTGACCTTATCTACCCAGGTCAATCCATTAGAATTCCAGAAGTTCTAGCATAGTGTCAATTTAAAATGCCTATTTAGGCATTTTTATCAAGCTCAACATCAATTGCTAAAGCTTCTAGATCTCCATCAATCTCTTTACGAATCTCAACACCTCGAACCCCAACATACTTTTGAACCACTTCCATAATTTCAGCTTTCATTTCATCCATAAAAGGGTATCCATTGGTTCTATCTCTATCTGACATAATGGCAATTGTTAACCTATCTTTAGCAACAGCTGCACTCTTTTTTTGCTTAAAAAATCCAAACATTATTTAAATATCCCTGTCAATTTTTTAAATAAACCAGAATCAGAGACTTCAATATTTTTCATGTCAACTTTTTGTCCACAAAGCCTACCTGCTATTCGACCATACGCTTGTCCGGCAATTGATTTTTTATCTAATACAACGGGTTTTCCTTGATTGGAAGCATCAATAACACCTTTATCTTCAGGAACTTTTCCTAATAGTTTAATATTTAAAATTTCTAAAATATCTTCACTTTTTAACATCTCCCCACTCTCAACCATATTTGCTACAATACGGTTAATAATTAAATATTTAGCAACATCTTCACCTGCTTTTACTTTCGCTGATTTAGAATCTAAAATACCAATAGCTCTATCTGCATCACGAATTGAAGAGACTTCTGGGTTGACAATAACAATGGCTGCATCTGCAAATTCAATCGTATGCTCATATCCACTTTCAATTCCAGCTGGTGCATCTAAAATTACAAAGTCAAAACTATCTTTTAAATCAGCTACTAACTTTTCAACCTTATCAGAAGAGAGGACAGACTTATCTTTAGTTTGGGAGGCAGCTAAAAAGTGTAAATTTTCGTTTACTTTACTTTTAATGAGTGCTTGTTTAAGGTTAGCTTCACCCTCCATCACTTGAACCATGTCATAAACAACGCGATTTTCAAGCCCTAAAATCATGTCCAAGTTTCTTTGACCAATATCAAAATCTACAAGTACACATTTTTTACCATTCATGGCAATTCCAAGACCAAGGTTTGCAGTGGCTGTTGTTTTCCCAACACCACCTTTTCCACTAATTACTGCGATTACTATGCCCAATTTATCTCCTTTTTTAAGACTGGGGTAATGATAATTTCATTATTTTTTAATTCTACTCTATTTAATCTATTCTCTAGTAAAGTATTATCAACTTCAACATCATGAAAAACAATATTTGCTTTAGGAGAAGCTGTTAATAACATAAAATTACCATGACAACGAATTGCACCTTCTACCACTTTAGTAATAATCAAATTACCTTGAACATTAATGGTTGCACCAGAGTTAACACGATTTAAAAGTAAAAGATCACCTTGTATGTTAAGTTCTCGTCCACTACGTACCATCTCATCCAATACTGTCAAATTATTCTGTAGTTGAGAAGAGAGTCGATTTACTTCACTTTGTGCCATCTGTGCAGAAATAGCCATATCAGCTTGTTGCTTCTGAAACTCTTCTTCAAGTGCTTTTCGGCTTCGACCTTTAGGTAAAGAGACATCATTCAAATAGATTAATTTTTTATCATCTAAATATTTTTTAATCTCTAAAGAGCATTGACCTTTAATAACAATCAAATGATCCTTAAAGAGCATGTAGTTGTTGTCAAAAAAATCCATAAATTGTGCTTCATCATGAATAGTTGTTTCATACACTTTAACTGAATATTGTTTACTCTTCAAAACATTCCTATCTGTTACAATTTATTAAATTCTTTATAAAATTCTAGCCATTTTTCTATTAAAAATTGGTTTAAAAAGCCATATATAGCCTATATAACCATCTTTACATCATTATGTTCGGAAAAAGCTTTAAAAATTTCATCTCTATCTTTTTGTGATTCAACTCTACATCTCATATTAAGTGTATGAAATTTTCCTTTACTTGAGCTATTCCCTTTTTTAGTTGTATATTCTCTTTTTCCAACAATATCAAAAATACAAGCCTCTAATTCAGCTTCATTTCTACCAATTAACTTATATCCCCATTCACATGGATACTCAATATCTGGCTTCGCACAAGAATTACCGTCTAAAATCACCTGACTTACCTCCTGATTTTTTTTCTAATTGAATGTTTTTTATAACCATACCTTTATCAATAGCTTTTAACATATCGTAAATAGTAAGTAACCCTAAGCTTACACCTGTTAAAGCTTCCATCTCCACCCCTGTTTTCCCCTTTAACTTAACAATTAAAGTTAATTTAAATCCAGGCAATTCAGAAAGTTCTTCCACTTCTGTTTTAATGGAACTAAGCATAAGAGGATGACACATAGGAATAAGAGAACTAGTCTGCTTCGCTCCTTGAATAGCAGCAATAACAGCTGTTTGTAAAACAGGACCTTTTTTTGCAGAATTAGTCACTACTGCATTATATGCATCTTGTGTCACCTCTATAATTCCCGAAGCAACAGCTACTCTAGTTGTTTCATCTTTATCTGAAACATCTACCATTTTAGGTTTGTTGTTCTCATCTAAATGTGTTAGGTTCATTCTTTACCCCATTCTTTCTAATAAAAAGAATTCTATCAAAAAAATTAATAATATGAATTAAAGCAATGCATTTTGTCTCAATATTAAAAAATAAATAAAAAAAAATATTACTTAATTTAAATTAATTTTTTAACATGGTTTTACATGTTTTCTGTTATCATTTTAGCAACTAAACATACATCATAATTCAATATATGGAGACAAAGAATGAAACACTTTTTATTAATAAGTATTATTATAGCCTTTTCTGCCTGTAGTTCAAAAGATGACTACATTATTTTTAATAAAGCACAGGGGGATAAAAAAGAGGTTATAACAAAAGTTAGTAATGTAAAATTTGAATATAAAATTCAACCTTATGATAGAATTTCCATTATTGTATATAAACATCCAGAACTAAGTTCTACTACTATTGGTAATGCCCAGTTTGAGCGAGGTATTCTTGTCAATTCAAAAGGTTATCTTCGTTTACCACTTATCAAAAAAATTCATATTGCTGGATTATCACAAACTGAAGCTGAAATGGCTATTTCTGAGGCTTATAAAACTTATCTTAAACATCCCGACATACAACTGGAAGTTATTAATAAACGTGCATATGTTATCGGAGAAGTAAATAACCCAGGAGAAATAGTTTTAGATAATGAACGCTTATCTTTACTTCAAATTCTTGCGAAAGCTGGAGATATGACTGATTCTGCTAATCGAAGTTCTATTCTTATATTAAAAAATGGACAAATGTCCAAAGTTAATACTCGTATTGTTAATCTAACAGATGTTAATGCAATTAGAACAGCTAATTTAATGATAGAACCAAATGATATTGTATACGTTATGCCAAATGGAATGAAAGCTTTCAATACGCGTGTTGGTGAAATTGCACCTATATTTAGACTTATTAGTAATATTTTACAACCATTTGTAAATATTAAATTTTTATCTAATTAATCTTTTTTAAAAATAAGGAAACTAAACTATGGAACAATCAAGAAGTGAACTGACTTTTAAAGATATAAATAATATTTTGAAAAACTATAAGTGGTCAATTCTACTTATATCTATATTATCCATATTTTTTAGTTATCTTTATATATATTTTCAAACACCAATTTACTCATCTTATTCTATTATCAAAGTAAAATCTGATAATAATGAAAACTCTGGAGATTTAATTAATAATGTGAGTTCAAATAAAGGGAGAAAAGATGTATTAGAGGAACTTTCTCTTTTAAAAACATTTAAAATTAATGAGAGTGTATTAAAGTCAATCAATTTTGAGGTCAGCTATTATAAAAAAGAGAAATATAAATATATAGAACTTTTTAATCAAGATGTACCCTTTTTAGCAACCAATATTAAAATTTTAAATAGGAAAATTATAGGGAAAACACTTGTTATTACTCCAAAGACTAATAATACCTATAGCTTAACATATAACCCCTCTTACAAAAGTAAACTAAAACAAACTCTACTAAATACTGATGAATTTACTTTCAAACCTATGTACAATAA